>DAOUYK010000159.1 GCA_030666145.1 Mycolicibacterium sp.
TTTCGTGCGCTGCCGGGACCTGATCTGCCGGTTCCCGGGCTGCGACAAGCCGGCCACCAAGGCCGATATCGACCACACCATCCCCTACACCGACGGCGGCCCCACCCAGGCGTCGAACCTCAAGTGCCTATGCCGAAAACATCACCTACTCAAAACCTTCTGAGGTTGGCGGGACCAACAACTGCGCGACGGCACCATCATCTGGACCTCACCGGCCGGAGACACCAATATCACCACCCCAGGATGCGCGCTGCTGCTCCCCGCCCTCTGCGTCCCCACCGCCGCGGTCCCCACGGTTGGCGAACGTCCAACGAAGCGCGACGAGGGATGCGGTAGCGGGATGCCACAACGCCGCACCACCCGCGCCCAGAACCGGGCGGCGCGAATACAAGCAGAAAGACTCTTGAACCGCGAAGATCATGACGTCGCACGATCCAGAATCCGCTGGCAAGAAACACTCACTCACGCCGCCCACGGTCCACCACCGTTCTGAGTAGCCGTCTAGGCCGGTGCGTATGGGTCAACGAGGAATCAAGGTTCCAACAGTGTCTGCCCGAGGTAGCCGCCTTCGGGCGCACCGGGAAGTATCGCGAAAATTGCCGAGCCGATCGTGGTGGCCCACGGGTTAAGCGCATCTTCAGCGGCCAAACGCCGCTGGACCGGGATGAATTGCCGCCTCGGATCGCGCTGATACGCAGCGAAAATCAGGCCGCAGTCGGTGGTCCGATCAGGTGCGGGCGCGTGATCGTAGTTATAGCCCCGCCGCAGGAACTGCTCGTCACCGGCGCGAGGCCGGGCCAGCGCGACGTGCGCGTTGGGTGGGATGACCGGAACCCCGCCTTCGGTGGCTGTCAGGTCCGGTTCGTCGAACTCCCGCTGTCCGGTCAACGGCGCTCCGGTGTCTAGGCGTCGGCCGACCGCGAGCTCCTTGCTGGGGCGGTCGAGTTCATCCCAGGTGTCGAGTTCAGCGCGGACCCGACGCAAGACGAGCATGGTCCCGCCGGCGAACCATCCTTCCTGCATGCCGTCATCCCAGATCAAGCGATCGAACGCCGACTCCTCGCGTGGATTGGCGGTGCCATCGATCTGGCCCATGAGGTTGCGCATCGTGCCGCCGGAAGGGTCGGCGCCCCGGGCATTCCGGAAACCGATTTGCCGCCAGCGTTGCACGGTCATCGCTCGAACGTTCTTGAGTAGGACGCGACTCGCGTGGGCAAGGACTACTGGATCATCGGCGCAGATCTGTAGTAGCAGTTCACCACCGCACCAACGGGGTTCGAGCCGGTCGGTTTCGAAGGCGGGCAACGCAACCAGCGAGGGTGGCCGAATTCCGGCAAGTCCGATCCGGTCGAACACCGCGCGTCCGAGTCCCACCGTCACGGTGAGACGTGCCGGTCGCTCGGCGAGTTCGGGCTCGGTGTCGGCTAACGCCGGCCGGCCCTGCGTCAGACGCGCCGCATCCGAGGTCCACAACTTCAGGATGGCGGCGAGTGTGTCGCGCGGACTGCGGGCAGCTTCGGGCTTCACATCAAGGGCAATAAACACGGCGTGAGTTTGGGGGGCGGTTGCCACTCCACTCTGATGCGCACCGTAGAAGGGCTCGGCGTCAGATCCGAAACCATCTATGGCAGCGGTGGATTCAGTTGCCTTGCACTGAGTAAGCGTCGCGGTGGCGGCCAGCGCGGTGGCGCCCCCGGCCAGGAGGCGCCGCCGGCTGACGGCATGTCGACCGTCGGCAGCGAAGTCACCCATGGTCGTGGTGGGCTCCGGCCGGCGGCCCGTACTCTTCATTGCCCCCGGGGAAGTCGCGGACCTGTGCAGTCAACGGCAATGTCGATCCGTCCTCGAACAACACAGTGACGGTTACGTCGGCTCCCGGATAAAGGGGCTCGGTGAGGTCCATCAACATCAGGTGGTCCCCGCCAGGTGTCATCTGATGGGTGCCGCCGCCGGGGATCGTTATACCTCCGTCGGTGGGTCGCATCATGTTATTGCCGTCTTCATCGCCGCTGAACTCGTGAATCTCGACTCGCCCCGCCGCCGGCGAACTACCCGAGACGATATGAGCGGCGTGGTGTCCGGTATTGGTGAAGGTGCCGAACACCGACGTCATGCCGCGTTCGGCCGAGTTGGCCCATTGATCGCTGAACGTCACCTCCTCGGCCATTGGGTGCTCGTCGTGCTCGGCCGCGGTCGTGCATCCTGAGCCCGCGAGGGCAACCACCGCAATGGCGACGAACACGGCATGGCTTGGCTTATACATCCGAAATTTCCTTACTCTCGATTTTTCTTGCTGTTGCTTGCCTTGACTTGAGTGCGCCGATCCCGAGGTCCACCACCACGAAGGCCGCGAGGGTCAGCCCGAGCAGGGGTAGGAACCAGCCGACGGCGACGGCCGCGATGATCAGTCCTGCGATCGCGGCCGGGTGCAGCCGCCGAATTCCGCCACGCGCCGGTGGCCGGCCCACCGTCCAAGCCGAGCCGCGAGTCGGCCTGCGATGCCACCACATCTGGTAGCCCCACACGATAACGGTGACCAATCCGACGGCGACCGTCAGAAGCAGCAGCTGGTTGAGTAACCCGAACAGGAAACCCATGTGCGCGCGGATACCCCAGTCGGCCAGCTTGGCGACGACCGAGTAGTCGCGCCAATAGTCGATTTCGCCGGTCACGCTGAGATCGGTGGGGTCGATGGCAGCGGCGTTGGTCGTCAACCGATAGGGCTTCTCGATCTCGATGACCCCGATACCTTCGCCGGGTTCGGCGGGCAGCTTGACCTCCAGGGGAAGGTGCACACCGGCCCCCGCCGCGGTGTTGATGATGGCGTTGTAGTCGACCGGCCGATGCAGCGTTGCTTCGGTGGCCGCTTCTTCGGGTGCCGTAGTCATCGACAGCGCCGTATCAAGCTGCGGTCGTTGCCAGCTCAGCGCGGACCGGATGTCGCTGATGTTCGCCCCGGCGTAGGTCGACCAGGTGATGCCGGTGGCTGACAGGAAAAGCAAGCCGGCCAGCAGCCAGGCGCCGGTCGTGCTATGCCAGTTCAGTGTCCGAGATCGTCCGCTTACGGCACGGTCGGCCTGGAGATCGCTGCCACGCCGATTGCGGCGCCGCTCGCTTGCCATCTTGACCAGCCACAGGTACAGGCCGCCAAGGGCCACCAACCACAGCCAGGATGCGGCGATCTCGCTGTAGATCCGGCCCGGCTCACCGAGATTGAGGTTGCGGTGCAGCCCGTCGAGCCAGGTGCTCAGGGGCAGGTAGCCGAACCATGTTGCTTCATCGCCTAGCAGGCTGTCGGTGTAAGGGTTGACGAACACCGCTCGCAACGACTCCTCATCGAGTGCGGGATCGGCGAAATAGATCCGGGTGGAATCGGTATCGGTGGCCGGGGGACGCATTCCGGTCATGGTGAGATCAGGGAAAGCGCCCTGTGCCGCCGCGGCTTGGTCACTCAGCGGTGTCGCCTGCCCGGACGGTTCGACGAACAGGATGTCGCTGTAGACCCACCGCTCGATAACGGGTGACAGTGCGTACAGGCCGCCGGTGATCGCGGCAACAACGATGAATGGCCCTATCAGCACTCCGGCATAGAAATGTAATCGGATGACGAATGGTCGCCAGCTACGACGGGCCAGCGTGGGCGGTGGCAGCGGGCGGCGAACGGAAGCGGGCTCGGTGGTGCCGTGGGGGAAATTCATAAAATCACGCTCTCGTGGTTTCGTGTGCGCCACAACGCGTCGGAGACAGAGTCGATGGCGGCGTCGTGGGCAACGTCGATGGCGGCGTCGTGGGCAACGTCGATGGCAGACCTTTTCAGGTGTCACACTAAAACCGCAGCGAGCGCTGCGGCTCGACGAAGCGGGGTCAGGGAGACCGCGTTACGCGGTAACAGCCATCCACGGCGGAGCGCGCATCCCAAGTCCGGTCATGCAAACCGGTCGCACGAAAACAACATTCGTTACTTGGCGTACGAGGAAAACAGCCGGTCGCAATGCGCGTATTGCGAACAGACGCAACCAGCACAGCACCGACGAGCACATCACGTAGAGGTATTCGGCCGCGGAGATCATCACGCTGAGAATCACCGCCGCTGCCACGTGGGCGGCGGCCATCGATGTACTCAGGTTGTGGGCATTGCCGGCGTGCTGATGGCCCGCGGACATTAGGGCCGTGTGTCCAAGAAACTGCGCAGCACATAGCGCAATTGCCGTGGCTGGCCAGCCGCCGCCGCGACCCTCCAACCGCAGACATCCGACCATCGTGCCCACCGTGGCGCAGGCCAACAGTGCGATGATCAAGGCTCCGCCACTGGGTATGCCGCCGCCGCCGGCGGCGTGCGCGCCGACCGTCATCGCGGCCGAAGCGACACCCACCAATGCGCCGCGCAGCCAACGCGCACGTGACTTCGGTGATCCCACGGGCTAGATCAGGTTCCGGAGTGAGTTTCTGGGTCCGGATGGAACCGGGTCCCGTCGTCGAGACCGTTGAGGGTCGCCATCTGCTCGTCGGTCAGCTCGAAGTCGAATACCTCGAGGTTGGATTTGATCTGCTCCGGCGATGTGGATCGGGGGATGACGACATTGCCGAGCTGCAGGTTCCACCGAATGAGCACCTGTGCCGGCGTCTTGCCCTGTGCCTGGGCAACTGCGGTGACCGCTTCGTTGCCCAGAAGGTTACCCATGCCGAGCGGACTGTAGGCCACCGTGGTGATTCCGGAATCAGCGTTGACGGCGCGAAGTTCAGCCTGGTTCAACAGCGGATGTACTTCGATCTGGTTGACCGCTGGAGTGGAGAACGTCAGGGAGACGATGTCGTCGAGGTGTGAGGCATGGAAGTTGCTGACGCCGATCGAGCGGGTTTCGCCGATCGACTGCGACTTCAACATTCCCGCCCAGCTGTCGACGTACTTGCCAAGTTCGGTGGCCGGCCAGTGCATGAGGTACAGATCCACGTAGTCGAGCCCGAGCCGCGCGAGACTGGCCTTGATCGAGTCCTGCGAAGACTGGAAGCCCTGCTCTGCGTTGGAGAGCTTCGTCGTGATGAACAGCTCTTCGCGCGCTAATCCCGACTTGGCGATCGCCCGCCCTACCGCTTCCTCGTTGCCGTATTCGGCGGCCGCGTCGATGAGGCGGCAGCCGGCCTCCAGTGCGGCCAGCACGGCGGCCTCGGTCTCGGATTCCGAGGACTCACCCACTCGGAGCCCGATCACCGGCATCGTGTTTTCGTCGTTGAGCGTCACGGTGTGAATCGCTGCCGCCGAGTTCATGTCACCTACCCTGCTGAATTGGAATGCTCGTCCACCGGAGTCCCAGCCAGAAGCGCCCGTGTTGGGTGCGGGAAACCGGTTTCCAGAATGACTATATTGCCGTGGCGGGTAAGGCTCCTAATCAGCGACGGGTCCGGAGTTTCGTCGTACCCGGACGGCGGTAGTGTCAGGCCGGACGATGGAGCACAGATGACGCAGAGTTACCGTTCGGCCTCTGCATCGATGCTGCGGATAGTTCTCTGGGCCTTCTCGCGGGTTAGTACGACAGCGATGAGATGGTCGAGCCAGGTGCTCGCGGCGGCCTGGTCGTTTTCGAGCAGGAGTTGGATGCTCACGCCGTCGTATGCGGCGACCATGGCGTAGGCGGCGTCGGCTACGGTGCCGAACGCGGTGGGCAACTCGATGGCGCTGGCGGTGATCCAATTTTCGATGATTGCTCGCATTTGTGCGCGTTGGACAATCAGGCGTTGGGCCAGGCTGGGGTGGCGGGCGGCGTGGAGCAGGAAGTCGATTTTGATGAGCAGCCAATCACGGTCTAGCACCAGGGTGGCCGCGATCCGCTCGACTACCGCGGGTGCGTCGTTGGGATCGTCGGCGCCGGCTATGGCGGTGACGACCTGTTCCATGATTAAGGTCACGTGCTGGTCGTAGAGGGTAAAGAACAGTTCCTCGAGGCTGGTGAACTGAGAGTAGAACGCCCCGCGCGTGTAGCCGGCCGCAGTGCATACGTCCTCGATGCGGACGTGGCCGAATCCCTTATCGGCGATCACCTGAAACGCCGCGTCTAACAGCCGGGCGCGGGTTTCGGCGCGGCGTTTGGTCACCCGCGCTGGCTTGGTCCCGGTCGTGGTTGCCGATTTCATCTCCATCACGCTCCGATGCGCTAACGTATCTGCTACCTCAATGTATCAGATGCGTGGACGCAGGGCGGACGTGCGCTCAACTCATTCGAGAGAGGCTGTCGGACCAGGAATGGTTCCAGCTCCTGACTGAGCAGGTCCCGGTCGATGGTCAGCCGGCCGACAGGAATCGCCTGCAGGTCCGCGACGTACTGCGGTACTGACAATCGGACGCCGCTTCGAGCAATAAGACCATCTACGGCGCTGGCGACCTGAGAGTAGAACGCCCCGCGCGTGTAGCCGGCCGCAGTGCACACGTCCTCGATGTGGACGTGCCGCGCTGGCTTGGCCCCGGTCGTGGTTGACGGTGTTATCTCCATCACAATCGGATACGTTAACGCATCCGCTGCAATAACATATTCGATACGAGAACATATCGGATGCGGGGACGCATGATATGGCCGCACCAACCATAAAGAACCGGCCTCAAGGTAAGGAACGACATGAGCAAGAAGGAAGCAACCCCGACTCGCCAGCGGTACGCCGACGATGAATTGTCCCGCAACCGGATTCTCGATGCAGCCGCCGAAATCGCTGCCGAACGTGGCTACGAAGGCACCAGCATCGCAGCAGTAAGCGCCAAATGCGGCCTGCCGGCCAGTTCGATCTATGAGCATTTCAAGAACAAAGACGACCTCATCGCCGCCGCCATTGAACACAGCTCCGCCAACTGGCCCGCTTCCTGGAAGGAGCCTGTCCGTCAGCCTCAGATCGCGCAGGGATCCTCAAGAGAAAAGATGGCGACCTATCGCACCATAGTGGTGGGGACCGACGGCTCAGAAACGTCACTGCGTGCGGTCCACCAGGCAGCAGTGATTGCCGCCAAGTCGGACGCGAAGCTGATCATTGCGTTGCCATACCGTCGGGACCCGGCGAACATGAGCGCGGCCTGGCAAGCCGACGTCCTCAAGGGCGACGGCTACCAAATGCGCGGCATCGCGCCGATCTACGCGATCTTGCGCGAAGCCAGCGAACGAGCCAAGTCAGCCGGGGCAACGAACATCGAGGAGCGACCGATTCGGAAGGCCCCGGAAAAAGCACTCATCAAGCTCGCCCAGGAAGTCAACGCCGATCTGCTGGTGGTCGACAATGTAGGACTAAATAGCTTCATGGGGCGATGGTTATCCCTGGCAGGCCACGTCTCCCATAAGGCCAAGACCGAGGTACTGGCGGTGAACACAACCGGCCGACCCGGCCCCGGACATGACGCCAACCCTCAAGCCTTCCCCAAACGTCACCAGGGAGCCAGCAGAGACTCTCTGAAACGTCGCCTAACAGACGCGGCCCGGGTGGCTGCGTTGCAGCAGCAGCCCATGAAGGCTGCTGGTCTAGTTCTTCTATCTGTTCTCCTATGGAGTCCTCTGGACTTCTATGATTAGGAGGCACTGTAGTGCCACACCTACTACGCTGTGGTGCCACACCTCCTACGTCTGAGTGCCACACTTCCGACGCCACAGTGCCACCGTTGTTCTGGGCTTGGTATGGCACTGTGGTGCCACACCTTTGGTGTTCTGGATGACCTGGCGGCGTTGGGTGGAGGCGGTACACCGTTGGGTTGATGCCCCTCGCACCCGGCCGCGTGATCTCAAGCCAGCCCTTCTCAACCAAGCTGCGCATCTGATCCCCAACGACCAGGTCTGTTGGTACAACCCGTCATTCGCCTGCCCCGACTGCCTCCGGTCATCACCCGCCGGCTGTAGCTGTGAGCGAGGTCGAGCACTGGAGGGCGAGGCAGGTGCGTAAGCGATGGTCCTGGGTCGACCGGCAGGAGGAGCATTATGCGAAGGTCGAGGCTGATCGCCGTGCTGATGCTGAGCGTAGGCGCGCTGATCGTCAGGCTTTCGATGAGCGACACGAGGCGAGGGCCGAGAAGGCTGAGCCCATCGAGGTGGAGCCT
>DAOUYK010000255.1 GCA_030666145.1 Mycolicibacterium sp.
GAAAGTCACCCGGCACTCTTCAGCAGCGCCTCAGCGGTACGCCGGCCGCTGACCAGCGCACCCTGGATCGAGGCGGTGTCACGATGGTCACCGCACACCCACAGGCCGTCGCCGACATGTACCGGACGGCGCACCGAGAGCGGCGGCGGTTGGGCTGGCAACGCAGCCGTAATCACGTGTCGAGTCATCTGGGACCAGCGCGAACCGTCAACGCCGAGGATCTCGGCGGCGTGCCGCCGCATCACCGACTCGTGGGGCGGACTGCCGTCGGGCCCCTGTAGTGCCGACGCGGCGATCAGGTGCCGCCCCGGCGGGGCGTACGTGGGCGCGGCCGCGCTGATGACGGCGGCGTTGAGCACCGGTCCGGTCACGTCGGCGCGGCCGTCGACCCACAACATCGGCGGACCGGCCGGCGCATCCTCGGTGGCCCACCAGTCGGTGACCACGCCATGCATACGAGGCGACGGCAGTCCTGACAGACCCGTCGCGGTGACCGGATCGGCGGCAATCACCACCTGTGCTGCGCGCACCGCGCCGGCAGCGTCAGCCACCTGCCAGCCCTTGCCCTCGCGTTTGATCTCGACCGCTCTGCGCTGCAGGCTGATTCGGTCTGTGATCGGAGCTGCCAGCTGGCGCGGAAGAGCCTGCATCCCGTCGGCGGGCAGCGCGGGCACGCCGAGCACGAACATTCGCAGCAGTAACAACACGAACGCGTTGGAACTCACGCCGGTGCCCTCCAGGAGCACGCCTGAAAGGAAACGGTCTATCACCCGCCGCAACTCACCGTGAACCCCCGCCGCATCCAGGGCGCTACGCAACGAGGTGTCATCGCCGGTGGTCGACTTCAACGTACCGGGCCGCAGGGCGGGAGCCGCCCAGCGCCCCGCGGCCGCGAGATTACCCAGACCGAGTCCGCCGCGGGTCAGCATCGCCGGCACTTTCGCAGTAGCCCGCAGCGGGTGGACCCAGACCGTTGATCCCGCGGTGCGGCGCACCGCCACACCCGCTCCGAACCGTCGCAGCTTCAAAGCTGCCACGTCCACGGCGCGCGCCAATTCCGGATAGGCAGGGTTGAGCACCTGAAAGCCCCGGTCGCAGCGGAATCCGTCGATGAGGTCGGTGCGGACTCGGCCCCCGATATCGTCGGAGGCCTCCCACACGCGAACCTCACGGCCGGCGTCGGCGAGAATGCGGGCGCAGCGCAGGCCGGCCAGTCCAGCGCCGATCACCAGCACATCGGTGTCGTCACCACTCATTGCAGCTCATGGTCTCTCGTCGACGTGTCACAGGGGAGCCAGGATCCCAAGGCCCGCTCCGCCGAGCCTATGTCGACCCGGCGACCGACGGTCACGATCGACCCGTCATCGAAGGTGACGACCCGGTGACATCGGCGGTACCGCGAGCTGATGGCCGACAGTGCCTGAGCCGAGGGTATGTCGGTATTGCTGGCAGATCACTGATCGGCCGCCGTCGGCATCGGTGAATATCACAACACCACCCGGATACGGCAGGCCACGGCCGTGGGGCAAGAGCCCACCTCAGTGGCACCAGTCACTACGCAAGACCAAGCAATAACCAGCCGCTGAGATCAGGGCTGAAATCCGATGGTCAATCGACCATCGGATCACCGACCGCGCCGAGATCGGCGTTCCACCTTGGGCGTCGGCTCGTCGGAGTAACGTCGCCTCCATGAGGGCTCTGCTGGCTGCTGCGTCACTCGCCATGCTGTTGCTCTTCGGCGCGGCACCGGTACAAGCCGCACCCGTCGACGGCACCGCCAGGGCCGACGGCAACCACAGCTACCTCCAGCATCTGGAGGAGCACGGGATCAATATGGGATTCGACCAAAGCGACTCGGCGCGGACAGCGCTGGGCCTGAAGGCCTGCGCCCTGCTTGCCGGCGGGACGCCGGCCGAGCAGATCGGCGTGCTGGCGTTGCGGCGGGGCTCGTCACCGCTGATGGATGTTCATGGCGTGACCGAGGCAGCTCAGGCGCACCTATGCTAGACGGCGCCCGGCGGCCAGCCGGTGTTCATGGCGAACGCGGTTGTGCTGCAATTCCTGGACACCTTCAAGGAGTTCCCGCCAAGGCGCGAGCCGGCCTCGTTCACCATCTCCGACGCGGTCGACAAGCTCGACGACTTTCTACAATCTGTTGGCGGCTGAATTGAGAGCCCTCGACTCCTGGACCGACGGGCCCACGAAGAAGGCGATCGTGGATTTCGTGGCCCGGATCACCACTGAAGGGCCAGATTTCGTCGCACCCGAGGCGCGCATCGCCGTATTCGACAACGACGGCACCCTGTGGTGCGAGAAACCGGCCTACATCCAGCTGGACTTCCTGGTCCGGAGACTGGCCCAACAGGCAGCGGCCGATCCATCGCTGACAGCCATGCAGCCCTATCAGGCCGCTGCAGCAGGTGACCTGACCTGGTTCGGCGAGGCAGTGACCAAGCACTATCGGGGTGATGATTCTGCGCTCGAAGTGCTTGCCGGAGGCATACTCTCGGCCTACGCGGGCCTCACCGTCGACGAGCACGCCCAACAAGTGAAATCGTTCTTTGACACCGCCACCCACCCGACACTCCGGCGTCCCTACACCGCGTGCGGCTATTCCCCGATGATCGAGCTGCTGCGTTACCTGGAGGCGTACGGGTTCACCAATTACATCGCCTCCGGCGGCGGACGAGACTTCATGCGCCCGATCACGCCTCAGATGTACGCGGTACCACCGGAACGGGTGATCGGCAGCTCAGTGGGGCTCCACTTCGAGGATGGCCAACTGAAGACAACCTCGAAGCCAGAATTCCTCAACGATGGTCCGGCCAAACCCGTACGAATTTGGGGGCGCACCGGCCGACGGCCGATCCTGGCTGCGGGCAACTCCAACGGCGACATCGAGATGCTGGAGTACACCCACGCGGGGCCCGGGTTGTCGTTGCCGATCCTGGTACGCCATGACGACGCCGAACGCGAATTCGATTATGTCGCAGGGGCCGAGAGGTCACTCGAGCTGGCCAAGATCAACGGCTGGACGGTCGCTAGTATCCGTCATGACTGGACCACTGTCTTCAGTAATTAACCGCCCTTCGCCCACACGACACTGGAGGGGAAACTATGACTAGCTCCGGCCACGACGGCGGTCCTGACCGCAGCTGGGCGTGGGTTCCTCCTCAGACCACCCGGGTGGGATCTGACAGCCACTACCCGGAAGAAGGACCCGCGCGAGAAGTCAGCGTCAGCGGCTTCTGGATGCAGAAGCACCAGGTGACCAACGACCAGTTCGCCGCCTTCGTATCCGAGACAGGTTATGTCACAGTCGCGGAACGCCCGCTTGACCCGAACGACTATCCCGGTGCGCCCCCGGAGAACCTCCAGCCCGGCTCAATGGCGTTCCGTCGAACCGAAGGTCCGGTCGACCTTCGCCGAATGGATCTGTGGTGGCGGTGGACAGCTGGTGCATGCTGGAACCATCCGCGCGGCCCCCGCTCATCTTTGAAGAATCGCGGTGACCACCCCGTGGTCCACGTTGGATTCGAAGATGCCGCGGCATACGCCGAATGGGCCGACCGCGAGCTGCCTAACGAGGCCGAGTGGGAGGTTGCCGCCCGAGGAGGTCGCCCGCACTGCACCTACACCTGGGGCGAAGAGCCCGAAAGGCCCGGCCAGCGGCTTGCGAACTTCTGGCATGGCGAGTTCCCGTACCTGCCCGACACCGGGTACGGCCAGACCGCACCGGTGGGTAGCTTCGAAGCGAACGACTATGGGCTTTTCGACATGGCCGGAAATGTCTGGGAGTGGACCGTTGACTGGTACGCCGACAGCCGAGCAGCAGAATCATGTTGTGCTGCAGACAGTTATGATCCTGAGCAACCCCGGCTCCACATACCGCGCAAAGTTATCAAGGGCGGCTCGTTTCTCTGCGCCGACAGCTACTGCCAGCGCTACCGACCCGCGGCCCGCCGTCCGCAGATGGTCGACACCGGCATGAGCCACATCGGTTTCCGCTGCATCAAACGGGCCTAGCCGAAATCGCACCGTTCGCCCAGTTTCGAGCGCACCGCCACCGACTGCGGAGGACTGAGCAGGGTCGCTCAGCCGTTCGCGGCTATTGCACTTTCGGCTTCTGAATGTCACGTTGTTACACGTTCCAGTCCGCCGTCGAAAGGGCCACCCGATGAGCAACGGCGACCAGAGGGCGGCAGTCGTCATCGGCGGGGCATCCGGCATTGGGTGGGCGACCGCTGCGGCTCTCGCCGAAGACGGATGCCGGATCACCATTGCCGACCTCAACGCCGACGAAGCTCGCAGCCGGGCCGCCGAGCTAGGCGAGCGACACGTCGGCGCCTACGTCGATGTCACTGACGAGGACTCAGTGCAGCGCCTGTTCACCGACACCGGCTCACTCGACATCGCGGTCAATTGCGCGGGGATCGGCAACCTCGGCTTGATCACCGACATGCCCGTCGAGGATTTCCGATCAGTGATCGACGTGTGCCTCACCGGGTCGATGATCGTGATGAAGCATGCAGGCAGGCACATGAGGGAGGGCGGCTCGCTGGTATCGATCAGCTCACTGAA
>DAOUYK010000227.1 GCA_030666145.1 Mycolicibacterium sp.
TCGTGGTTGTAGAACCCGTAGCACCAGTCAAGCACAACAGCCTGCGCCTGACGGGGTGATTCGAACCTATTGCGCGAGAGCACTTCCCATTCCAGCGACGAGAAAAACGCTTCGGCGACGGCATTGTCGAAACACGACCCCACCCGGCCCATCGATTGGCGGATCCCCAGCTTGCGGCACAGTGCGATGAACGTGTTTGCGGTATAGGGCGATCCGCGGTCGGTGTGGAAGATGACCCGCTGCGATTCGTCATCGCACCATGTGGCCTGGTCACCGCCACGGGTGGCCACAGCCATCCGGATCGCCGCACAGGCCAACTCCGCGTCGGGATGGGCGCTGGTGGCCGCACCTAGCAGCCGGCGACTGAACAAATCGATCAGGGTCGCCAAATAGAGCTTGATGCCAGCGGTCGGGACTTCGGTGATATCACCCACCCACTTGGCGTTGGACCGATCGGCGGTGAAGTTGCGTTTGAGCAGATCAGGAAACTTCGGGGCGGTCTTGTCCTGGCGGGTCAACCCGTTGCGCCGTTTGATCCGCCGGGCCACCGACTCCTGGCGGCGCATCGACTCCGCGACGGTCTTCGCAGTGACCGTCCACCCTTCAGCCCGCAGGTCAGCATGTAACCGCGGTGAACCATGCAGACCCTTGGCCTTGTCGAATGCCACCGCCACTGCTCGGTCGACGGTGCCGCGGCGCCGATCACGGGTGGTGTGCAAACCCGTTGACGCCGAGGGGCTCTGCGCACGGGTGATCGACTTGTAAAACCAGGCCGGCGAGATGCTCAGCACCGCGCAAGTGATCGTGTGTGGCATGCGGTAGTTGGCCCTCTGGTCGGCGACGAACCGCGCCACGCTCACTTCGTCGCCTCCTTCACCCACAGGACCACGGATCGCTTGAGGACATCGCGCTCCATCCGCAGCTCGGCGACCTCAGTGCGCAGCCGCTTGAGCTCCGCGACGTCGTCTTTGGACAACTCATTGCTGCCCTCATGCGCTTGGCGTGCCCGCGTGACCCAGTTACCCAGCGTGCCCTCGTGGACCCCGAGATCACGAGCGATCTGAGCGATCGGCTTCCCCGTCTCCTCGACGATCCGGACAGCCCCCTGCCGAAACTCCCGGTCGTACTTCTTCCGTTTCTCTGGCATCGTGCTCCTCATTATCGATGCCTCTATGGTTCAGGGGGAACCTCAAAACAAGGCAGGACGGCCGGCGATGGTGCCGCCGATGACCGGGTCAGCGCGGCAGCGATCGAGATGTTCCAGCCGCGTCCCTTTGGAAGTAGCCACCGCCGGCGGTGCGCGTGTCAGTCACGGCTTGTCGGTCTCGGTGTTAGGGTGAGATTCCGTGGGTCGGCAGGCCCCAAACCGGGCTTGATGTCATAGCGGAGCCCAAAGAAACTAAGCCCTGCCCGTCGTCACGGAGGTTGCTCTTGCCAGCATTCCGCAAGCACCCACAGACTGCTACGAAACACCTCTTTGTGACCGGTGGTGTGGTGTCGTCGCTCGGCAAGGGCCTGACTGCTTCCAGCCTTGGGCAGTTGCTCACTGCGCGGGGCCTGCAGGTGACGATGCAGAAGCTCGACCCGTACCTCAACGTCGACCCCGGCACGATGAACCCGTTCCAGCACGGCGAGGTGTTCGTCACCGAGGACGGCGCCGAGACTGACCTGGATGTCGGGCACTATGAGCGATTCCTCGACCGCGACCTGTCCGGGTTCGCCAATGTCACAACGGGTCAGGTCTATTCCTCGGTGATAGCCAAGGAGCGCCGCGGTGAGTACCTCGGCGATACCGTCCAGGTTATCCCGCACATCACTGATGAGATCAAGCGCCGCATTTTGGCGATGTCTGCCGGCGATGGCGGCGGCAACCGGCCCGACGTGGTGATCACCGAGATCGGCGGAACAGTGGGTGACATCGAGTCCCTGCCGTTTTTGGAGGCCGCCCGTCAAGTTCGTCACGAGGTGGGCAGGGAGAACTGCTTCTTCCTGCACTGCTCGCTGGTGCCCTACATGGCGCCTTCGGGCGAGCTTAAAACCAAGCCGACCCAACACTCGGTTGCCGCGCTGCGCAGTATCGGCATCTCGCCCGACGCGTTGATCCTCCGCTGCGATCGCGACGTTCCTGAACCGCTGAAGATCAAGATCGCGCTCATGTGTGACGTAGATATCGACGGCGTCATCTCCACGCCCGACGCCCCGTCCATCTACGACATCCCGAAGGTGCTGCATCGTGAACATCTCGACGCGTACGTGGTCAGGCGGCTGAGCCTGTCGTTCCGTGATGTGGACTGGACTCAATGGAACGACCTGCTGCAGCGGGTGCACGAGCCCCGCGACACGGTTCGAATCGCGCTGGTGGGAAAGTACATCGACCTCTCTGATGCCTATCTGTCCGTCGCCGAGGCGCTGCGGGCGGGCGGCTTCGCCCATCACGTCAAGGTGGAGATGCGCTGGGTGGTCTCCGACGACTGCGAAACTGATAGCGGTACCGCGGCAGCGCTGGCTGATGTCGATGGTGTCCTCATCCCCGGGGGCTTCGGAATCCGCGGCATTGACGGCAAGATCGGCGCCATCCGGTACGCGCGCAAGCGCGGTCTCCCGGTCTTCGGCCTCTGCCTTGGCCTGCAATGCATCGTGATCGAGGCAGCCCGCTCGGTGGGCCTCACCGAGGCGAACTCGACGGAATTCGAACCGGCTACGCCGGACCCGGTGATCTCCACGATGGCTGAACAGCGGGAGGTGGTCGCCGGTGAGGCCGACCTCGGTGGAACTATGCGGCTGGGCGCCTACCCGGCCGTGCTCGATCCGGAATCTCTTGTGGCACAGACCTATGGAGCTATCACAGTGTCGGAACGTCACCGGCACCGCTACGAGGTCAACAACAGCTACCGGGACCGCATCGCCGAAAGCGGCCTGCGGTTCTCGGGCACCTCACCTGACGGTCAGCTCGTCGAGTTCGTCGAGTACCCCGCTGACGTACACCCGTTCCTCGTCGGCACCCAGGCGCACCCGGAGCTTAAGAGTCGTCCCACGCGGCCGCACCCGCTATTCGCGGCGTTCATCGGAGCGTCGCTGGATTACAAGAACGAAGAGCGGTTGCCAGTCGAGATTCCCGAGCACACCGAACCAAAGGCCAATGGCGCCGAGTATGCCCTCGAAGACGTTCAGGCCCGTGGCTGATTGCAGTCCCGGCAGTCACAATTTCTCAGTTGCAGCGTCGGAAACCCTATACGTCGGAAACATCATTGCGCTTCGCGCCGACGACGTGCGCATGCCCGGCGGAGGTACCGCGCGCCGGGAGGTTGTTGAGCACTATGGCGCCGTGGCCGTCGTAGCGATCGACGACGATGGTCAAATCGTTCTCCTCTTTCAGTATCGGCATGCATTCGGCAGGAGGCTGTGGGAACTGCCCGCCGGGCTGCTCGATATCGGCGGTGAAGCTCCGCAGGTGTCGGCGGCGCGCGAGCTCGCCGAGGAGGCCGGCCTGGCCGCCGATTCGTGGCACACCCTGGTAGACCTGGACACCGCGGCGGGCTTCAGCGACGAGAGTGTGCGGGTGTTCCTGGCGACTGGGCTCAGCGACGTCGCCCGACACAAGGGCGACGACGAAGAAGCCGACCTGACAGTGCGACGCTTCGCTCTCGACGACGCCGTGGCCAAGGTCTATACCGGTGAGATCGTCAACTCCATATCGGTCGCAGGAATTCTGGCGGCCCACGCAATGTCGGACATCGGTTCGCTGCGCGCTGCCGACGCCCCCTGGGGCGACCGCCCCGCGGCGTTCGCGCGGCGGAAGGGTCGCCTGTGACGGATACATCGCTGTCGCGGGCGTCTGCGCTCGGGGACCAATTCCAGGGGTACCTTGACCACCTGGCGATCGAGCGGGGCGTCGCAGCCAACACGCTGAGCTCGTATCGCCGCGACCTAAGGCGCTATAGCGAGCACTTGAACTCACGCGGGGTCGACGATCTGGCCGGTGTGGCCGAGGCTGACGTCAGCGAGTTCTTGGTGGCCCTGCGTCTGGGTGACCCCGACAACGGGGTGACGCCGCTGTCGGCGGTCTCGGCCGCTAGGGCGCTGATTGCCGTGCGTGGCCTGCACCGATTCGCAGCCGCGGAAGGCATCGCTTCCCTTGATGTCGCCCGAGAGGTGAAGCCGCCGACACCAAGCCGGCGACTCCCCAAGAGCCTGACCGTCGACGAGGTGCTGGCGCTGATTGACGCGGCGGGCGGCGATAGTGAGGCCGACGGGCCATTGACGCTTCGCAACCGGGCATTGCTGGAGCTGCTGTACTCGACGGGCGCGAGGATCTCAGAAGCGGTCGGACTGGACCTCGATGACATCGACATTCACGCCCGCTCGGTGCTGCTGCGCGGTAAGGGTGGCAAGCAGCGGCTCATCCCGATCGGTCGCCCCGCGGTCAGCGCCCTCGACGCCTATCTGGTACGTGGAAGGCCCGACCTGGCCAGCCGTGGTAGGGGCATGCCTGCAATTTTTCTCAACGCGCGCGGCGGGCGGCTGTCACGGCAGAGCGCCTGGCAGGTATTACAAGACTCCGCCGAGCGTGCAGGCATCACCGCCGCGGTGTCTCCGCACGTGCTGCGGCACTCATTTGCCACCCATCTGCTCGACGGCGGCGCTGACGTCCGCGTCGTACAGGAACTGCTCGGGCACGCGTCTGTGACCACGACGCAGATCTACACGATGGTCACCGTGAATACGCTCCGCGAAGTGTGGTCGGGGGCGCATCCGCGGGCGCGGTAAATACCAGGCCAGCGTTGGGCCCGGTGACGATCAACCCAAGTACTCCGATTCGAGGACCAGGTCCGGCAGTAGTGACTGGTACTCGACGTGGGTCTTGTGCTCGACGGTGTTCCACTGAGTGCCCTGATGCTCACGCATGTAGTTGCGGTAATCGGGTACACCGGGCACCAGGATATTGTCGGCAACCACGATCGACCCACGGTGTAGCCAACCCCGATCAAGAATGCTGTGCAGATCCGACAGATATGCATGCTTGTCGTGGTCGATGAATAGCAGATCCAGATTTTCGGGCCCGAATCCATGCTTGTTGCTGAGGGCGTCGAGGGTGCGCCCGCCGTCGCCGAGGGTGCCAACCACGCATGTGATCCGATCCGCAACGCCTGCGTGCTCCCAGATACGTCGCGCCACTTCGGCGTTGGCGGCGGAGAATTCGATCGAGCAAATGCGCGCCGAGGGTGCTGTGCTGGCGATCCGCAATGCGCTGTACCCGCAGTAGGTGCGGAGTTAGTAGGTGCCGAGTTCTAATATCAGGCGCGGTTCGGCGCGGCGCACCGCGTCGTCCAGTAGCCGCCCCTTCTCGTCGCCGACGTTGATAAGCAACGCCTTTTCGTAGGCGAACTTGTCGACGGCGGCTAGAACATCATCGATGTCGCCGCGGCGCGCGTTGGCCTCCACGTTGTCCGCGCAGGCGCTCT
>DAOUYK010000134.1 GCA_030666145.1 Mycolicibacterium sp.
TTCGACGTAGCGCGAACCGATCACCACGTCCGCGCCCGCATCGATGGCCTCCAGCAGGCGGTGGAGTTCCTCGGGTGCGTGGCTGCCGTCGGCGTCCATTTCGACAATGACCGAGTACTGACGCTGCAGACCCCACGCGAAACCCGCAAGGTACGCCGCGCCCAGCCCCTCCTTGAAGGCGCGGTGCAAGACGTGGACGCGGTCCGGGTCGCCGAGAGCGAGTTCGTCGGCTAGTGCCCCGGTACTGTCGGGGCTACCGTCGTCGATGATGAGGATGTGCGCATCGGGTGTCGCGTTGTGCACACGCGCGACGATCCTCAGCAGGTTATCGCGCTCGTTGTAGGTGGGAATGATGACCAGGGTGCGCTCATGGAGTTCGCCTGGGGCTTCTTCTTCGGGATGGTTGGCTGAGTTCGCAGGGATGCCGCCGCCGGGGGCGCTCATGTGGCTCCTCCTTTGCCGTGATCGGTCGCAGAACGCCGACCCCGCAATCTTGCGATTGCCCCATTGTGCAGTATCGCGCCGAGGACAGCTGCAATACCGACCGCAACCAATGCGCCCTGGAAGATCGGGCCGAAGCGGGTGGCCGGTGTCAGCGACGTCTTCAACCGGATCTGCTCATCGAGGTAGGCCGGTTCGAAGAACCGGGTGCGGGCGCGCTCGTGACCGTCGGGCGCGATGATGGCGCTGATCCCAGTTGTTCCGGCAACGACGACGTATCGGTCGTGCTCCACAGCGCGCAGCCTGCCGAACGCCAACTGCTGCTCGCTCATCGCCTCGTCGAACGTCGCGTTGTTGCTAGGCACCGCCAACAGCTGTGCACCGTTATGCACCGATTCGCGTGCCGCACGGTCGAAAATGACCTCCCAACAGGTGGTGATTCCGACCGGCACGCCCGCGGCCTGCACCACACCACCGCCCCGGCCGGCAATGAAATAGCCGGCCCGTTTGGCGTACGGCGACAGCTGGCTGAAGAAGCTGCGCCACGGCATGTACTCCCCGAACGGCTGGATAATCTGCTTGTCGTGGCGATCGGCAGGACCGGTCTCGGGATTCCACACAATCACTGAGTTCGTCGACACCGGATTATCCCGCGAGTAGCCCGGAGCGGCGAGGACGCCGCCGACCAGAATGGGAGCGTCGATCGCCTCCGCGGCGGCCGAGATCAGCTGGCCGGCGTCAAGGTTGGCGAGCGGATCGATGTCCGATGAGTTCTCCGGCCAGATCACCAGCATCGGTTGGGGCGCCCGGCCCGCGCGGACGTCCGCTGCCAGCCGCAACGTTTCGCGCACGTGATTGTCCAAGACCGCGCGGCGCTGAGAGTTGAACTCCAAGCCGAGCCGTGGAACGTTGCCCTGCACCACCGCCACCGTCACAGGCTGGTCGTCGCCTGCGCCACCGCCGGACTTGCGGACGTGGGGCGACGCTACCGCCGTCGCCAGCAGCACCAGGCAGATGCACAGGCCTGGGAGCACGACCGCCGGCGGCGCGGCGGCCCGGGCTGCCGAATCGCTCCGCCACCATCGAATCACTGCCAACGTCAACGCCAGCACGCTGAATCCGAGCAGCACCACCGCGAAGGACACCAACGGTGCACCGCCAAGGTAGGCCAGCGGCAGCAGCGGGCCTTGGGTCTGGGAGAACGCGACCGTGCCCCATGGAAATCCACCGAACGGAACCGTCGACTTGAGCCATTCCACGGCCGACCACAGCCCCGCAAACCACACCGGCCAGCCGGGCAGACGCCGAACGAGTACCGCCAGCAGTGCGAACAGTCCCGGAAACAGGGCTTCGACCAGGCTAAGCGCCAACCACGGCAGCGCCCCGACGAGTCCACTGATCCACGGCAGCAGCGGCACGTAGAAGACCAGCCCAAAGAGCAACCCGTAGCCCAGACCGCCCGCAGCCGTCGTGGATGGTCGAGTCAACACCCAACCCAGCAGCGCAAACGCCGGGATCGCCGCGTACCACAATCCGAACGGCGGGAAACTGACGCACAACGCCAAACCGGCCAGGATTGTGGCGCTCAGCTGGGGCAGCCGGTGTACCAGGGCCCGACCGTAGCGCTTGATCGGCGATGTCTGTTCGACGTCGGCGTCGGTGGTGGACACGGCGTCGGTGTCAGCCATGGATGATCGTGCCCCGGTGCGCGGTCTGCCGACAACGCGGGAGTCCGTTGTCCAGGCGGGGCAGCACCGGAACCCGGGAGCGAGGGTCGGTGGACCAGCGCTGCACCGCGTCGGCAGGCGCGCTGACATCGAACTCGTCGGCTTCCCAGATCGCATACGAGGCTGGCGCGCCGGGTACGAGGATGCCGGTCACCCCGTCTCTGACACCGCCGGCTCGCCACCCCCCGCGGGTGGCAGCCGCGAAGGCCGCCCGAGCCGAAATGGCGCTGCCGGGAGTCTGATGGGTCGTGGCCGCGCGGATGGCAGCCCAGGGGTTCATGTCGGTCACCGGCGTGTCGGAGCCAAAGGCAAGGGGCACGCCTTGGGATGCTAACAGCGCGAGCGGGTTGAGCCGAAGGGCTCGGTCTACGCCGAGACGCTGGGCATACATGCCTATCCCGCCGCCCCACAATGCATCAAAGCCGGGCTGCACGCTGGCGATCGCGCCCCATCTTCCGAGCTTGGCGGCCTGCTCGTCGGTGACCATCTCGAGGTGTTCCAGGCGGTGCCCCAGCCGCGCCACGGCAACCTGGCCGAACCGGTCCACCACGATTTCCAGCGCGGCCACGACGGCCGAGGCGGCTGCATCCCCGATTACGTGGAATCCGGCCGTGACGCCCGCTTCGGTGCAGGCGCACAGATGTGCGGTGATTGCGTCAGGGTCAAGGTAGCTTCTTCCGGTCGGCGTCGGGCAGCGCTCGGCTATGTCGCTTAGGTCGCTGTAGGGCTCGTGCAGCCACGCGGTACGCGAGCCCAGCGCGCCGTCGACGAACAGGTCGCCGGCCAGCCCGCGGGCCTGCGTTGCTTCGATAAGCTCACGGGCCTGCGCGGCATTCGTGACGGGTTCACCCCAATAACCGACGATCTCGACGCCATGTTCGAGGGTGCGCAGTCCGTGCCAGTCCTCGAGGCTGCTTACCTCCGGTCCCCCACACTCGTGGACCGCCGCGATGCCCATGGCTGCGGCCGTGTCGAGTGCCCTCCGCCGCGCATTTGCACGCTGTTGTGCGGTGAAGCCATCAAGGGCGGCCCGGCGTACCAGGTGGTGCGCGTCGGCCGTCAGCGGCGCCTGATCGTGCATGCCGGAGGCCCCGGCAAGTCCGGGTACCCGTTGCGATAGTGCCGTTGAAACTGCAGCCGAGTGGGCGTCGACGCGCGCCAGATAAGCAGGCCGATCGCCGACAGCGGCGTCCACGTCGGTAGTACTCGGTCCGGCGCGCTCTGGCCACCCCGATTCGTCCCAGCCGTGCGCCCAGACAATGCCCGCGGGATGGGACCGCGCGTGCGCAGCCAACAGGTCGAGGCAATGCCGCAGCGATGTCGCCTGCCGCAGATCGAGACCGGTGAGCTCCAGCCCGGTCGCCGTGATGTGCACGTGGCTGTCGACGAAAGCCGGGGCAACGAAGGCGCCGGCGAGATCGGTCACCTCGGCGTCGGGGAACTGCGTGCGCCCGACGTTGTCGCTGCCAAGCCAGGCGACGACACCGTCGCGCACCGCCATGGCTGTCGCGTCAGGCATGGAGGGGCTGTGCACGCGCCCATTGAGCAGCAGTGTGGTGGTGGTCACTCAGGCAGTCGGAGCGGCTCGACGTCCGTCATATCGGTCACGTCGATGACCTCGCCATCGATATAGTCGCCATGGCCCGACCCTGGTGAATAACCCGACCCAGGTGAATAGCCAGAACGGGCGCCGGCTGCTGCGCTGCCGAAGGTGCCGACCCCGACGATCAGCGGGGCACTTCGAGCCGCCATCGCGCTGACTAACGGGCGGCCGACTGCGCGGGTGGGCGGCAGCAGTAGCAACGCTCCCAGGACAGAGCTGGCCAGGCCGGGCATCACGACGAGCACGGTACCCAGGGCAACGAGCACGCTGTCGGTGGCTGCCCCTTGAACGTTGGCCTCGGTCAACCCGGACTGAAGCCGCCGGAGGTGGCGCCGCAGCTGTGAACCTGCCAGCGCGAAGCCGGCCAGGAACGTGCCTGCCACCAGCAACACTGTCCAGCCGAACCCGATCGTCGACACCAGCGCCACCAGGACCGCCAGCTCAACGAGCACATAGACCACGAACAGCCGCATCGCCATGTTCAGCCAACGTACGGGCGCCGCCCTAGGTTCCTAAACATCGGAGGTCTTCGAATGTGTGCGCCATAGGATCAGCTCGCCGCCTTCAGTTCGATCGTCACGTTCTTCTCCATGCCGCCGCGCAGCTTGGAGAACAGGCTGAAGGTCTTGCCGAGCAATCCGTAGCGCTTGCTGATCGCATCGTAGGTGTGGCCGTTGACCGCCTTGTCGAGGATTGCGGCCGTGGCCCCGACGGCCTCGCCCTTGGGCTTACCGCTGCGATCGCACTCAGCGATGGTGACCCTGGGGGTGTTACGGATGCGCTTGACCTTCCACGACTGCTCCTGGGTGATGGCGATCAGGCGATCACCTTCGGCGATGGCCCAGAGAGCTGTCGGCTTGGGCCTGCCGTCCTTGGTGAAGGTGGTGAGCAGGATGTACTCGGATCCGGCGATGTCGGAGAAAGAGGCGGCCATATCGCTAATGTAGCCGCAGTCGGGGAACCATGGATCCCGTCGACGGGCCTACCACCGACGCAGCCTCAGCCCTCAAGGTCTCCCTCGGTCTCCAGCAGCACCTGGCGTAGACCGTTGAGCGTGGCCGGCTCGGGTTGCGCCCACATGCCCCTACTTGAGGCCTCCAGTAACCGCTCGGCCATTCCATGCAATGCCCAAGGGTTCGATTCGGCCATGAATTTTCGGTTCTCGTCGTCGAGCACGTATTCCGCGGCCAGTCGCTCGTACATCCAATCGGCCATTACTCCTGCGGTGGCGTCGTATCCAAAGAGGTAGTCGACGGTGGCGGCCATTTCGAATCCACCCTTATACCCATGCCTGCGCATCGCGTTGATCCATCGCGGGTTGACCACCCGGGCGCGAAAGACACGCGTGGTCTCCTCTGACAACGTCCTCGTACGCACCGCCTCGGGGCGGGTGTTGTCGCCGATGTATGCGGCCGGGTCCTTGCCCGTCAGCGCCCGTACGGTGGCGATCATGCCGCCGTGGTACTGGAAATAGTCATCAGAATCGGCAATGTCATGCTCACGGGTGTCGGTGTTCTTGGCCGCCACCGCAATCCGACGATAAGCCTTGTTCATCTCGTCAGTAGCTGGAGCACCGTCCAGGTCGCGGCCGTAGGCGAACCCACCCCATTCGGTGTACACCTGAGCGAGGTCAGCATCGTCGCGCCAGTTGCGGCTGTCGATCAGCTGAAGAAGACCAGCTCCGTACGTTCCGGGCTTAGAGCCGAAGATCCTTGTGGTGCAACGACGTTGGTCGCCGTGCTCTGCGAAGTCAGCTTCGCTGTGTGCACGGACGTAATTCTGGTCGGTAGGCTCGTCGAGATCGGCGACCAATCGGACAGCGTCATCGAGCATCGTGACAACATGGGGGAAGGCATCGCGGAAGAAACCCGAAATTCGGACGGTGACGTCGATGCGTGGCCGCTCCAGCTCGGCCACCGACATGACCTCCAGGTCAACGACGCGGCGCGATGCGTCGTCCCACATCGGCCGAACCCCGAGCAATGCAAGTACTTCGGCGATATCGTCGCCAGCCGTGCGCATCGCCGAAGTACCCCATACCGATAGCCCGACGGATTGCGGCCACTCGCCATGGTCTGCGAGGTAGCGCTCAACGAGCGAATCCGCCAACGCTACGCCGGTTTCCCAGGCAAGCCGGGATGGCACCGCCTTGGGGTCGACGGAGTAGAAGTTGCGGCCGGTGGGCAGCACATTGACCAGCCCGCGCAACGGTGAACCTGACGGCCCCGCGGCGATAAAACCACCCTCGAGCGCCCGCAGGATCTGGGTGATCTCGCATTCGGTCTGACGTAATCGGGGGACGACTTCCTCGGCGGCGAAGCGCAGTACGCCCGCGACCTCAGCGTCGGCGTCGTCGGCAATCTGGTTGACGGCTGTCGCATCCCAGCCCGCTGCCTGAAGTGCGGCCACCAGATCGCGCGCCTTCTCCTCGGCGACGTCAACAGAGCCACGCGTATCCGAGCCGTCCTCGGCCAAGCCGAGCGCCTGGCGCAGGCCGGGCACTGACTGTTCGCCGCCGAACAACTGGCGCGCACGGAGTATGGCTAGCACCAGGTCCAGTTCGACAGAACCGTAGGGTGCCTGGCCGAGCACATGTAGTCCGTCGCGAATTTGGACATCCTTGATCTCGCATAACCAGCCGTCGACATGCAGCAACATGTCGTCGAATACTTCCTCGTCGGGACGATCGGCCAACCCCAGGTCGTGATCCATCTTCGCGGCCCGCATCAGCGTCCAGATCTGCTGACGGATCGCAGGTAGCTTGCCCGGGTCGAGTGCGGCGATGTTCGAGTGTTCGTCGAGCAGTTGCTCGAGTCGGGCAATGTCGCCGTAGGTTTCAGCCCTGGCCATCGGCGGGATGAGGTGGTCCACCAGGACCGCATGAGCGCGGCGTTTGGCCTGCGTACCTTCACCGGGATCGTTAACCAAGAATGGGTAGATCAATGGCAGGTCCCCGAGGGCGGCGTCGGATCCGCACGCAGCTGACATACCCAGGGTCTTGCCGGGCAACCACTCGAGGTTGCCGTGCTTACCCAAATGCACCACGGCGTCCGCTCCAAAACCCTTGTCCAGCCAGCGATACGCCGCAAGATAGTGATGGCTGGGCGGCAGATCGGGGTCATGGTAGATCGCCACGGGGTTCTCACCGAACCCACGTGGCGGCTGAACCAGAACCACGACGTTGCCCGACAGCATCGCCGCAATGACGATTTCGCCGTCGGGATCCTGGCTGCGGTCGACGAACAGCTCACCCGGTGGCGGACCCCAGTGTTCGACCATCGCCTCGGTCAGCTCGGCCGGTAGCGTCGCGAACCACTCCCGATACTCCTTGGCCGACAGCCGGATCGGGTTACCGACTAGCTGGGCGTCGCTCAGCCAGTCCTTGTCCTGCCCGCCACGTTCTATTAGTGCGTGCACCAATGCATCACCGTCGCCTGAGGCGACAATCTCCGGTAGGTCCTCGGGCGCCTCGCCGTCGCCGATGTCGTAACCGGCCGCCCGCATTGCGCGCAACAGCGCGACCGCACTTGCCGGAGTATCCAATCCGACTGCGTTCCCGATGCGTGCATGCTTGGTCGGGTAGGCCGAGAACACCAACGCCACCCGTTTGTCGGCCGTCGGGATACGGCGCAGCCGGGCGTGCCGCACCGCCAGTCCGGCAACCCGCGCACACCGTTCGGGGTCTGGAACGTAGGAGATGAGCCCCTCACCGTCGATCTCCTTGAACGAGAACGGAACCGTGATGATGCGGCCGTCGAATTCCGGAACGGCGACCTGGGTGGCGACGTCGAGCGGGGACATCCCGTCGTCACTGGAATTCCAGGCCCTGCGCGATGACGTCAGGCACAAACCCTGCAGGATGGGCACGTTCAACGCAGCGAGGTGAGCGACGTTCCACTGGTCGTCGATCCCGCCCGCGCCGACCGAACCCGGGTTGGCCCCCCCGGCCGCCAGCACCGTAGTCACCAATGCGTCCGCAGTTGCGAGCAGCTCGAGCAGTTCGGGATCCGCGGTCCGCAGCGATGCGCAGAACACCGGCAACGGCGTTCCACCCGCACCTTGGATCGCCTCACACAGCGCCTCGACGTACTTCGTGTTGCCTGCCAGATGCTGTGCGCGGTAGTACAGCACTGCGACCAGCGGTCTTGCCGCGATGATCTCTGCCGATTGCCCGGTCCTCCCCTGCCCTTCGGGCGTAGGCCCAACGCTCGAGGCCTCCGTGCGTTCCAGAAGCCCCCAGGTTGGCGTAGCCACCGGGGGGGCGAACCCGAAACCGGTCATCAGCAAGGTGTCGGACAGGAACGCATGCAATTGACGCACATTCTCCACACCGCCCTGCGCGAAGTACACGTGCGCTTCAAGCGCGACCCCGGCTGGCACCGTCGAATGGCGCATCAGGTCCGCGTCGGGGGCCTGCTCACCGCTGATCACCACAGCGGGCGGGCCCGCCGCCGCCACCTGATCGATGCCGTCCTCCCAAGCGCGGTACCCGCCGAGGATACGGACCACCACAATTTGCACGCCATCGAGCAACTGGGCCAGCTCCCCCTCGCCCAGCCGCGACGGATTTGCCCAGCGATATGGCGCACCACTGGCTCGGGCTGCGATGAGGTCGGTGTCCGAGGTCGACAGCAACAGAACAATCGGTGAACTCGGCGACTCAGGCACGCACCATTCGTACCCCATCGTGCACGGCGCCAAGATGGGAGCATCAACAAGTTGGGGAATCCGGACACCACCACCGAGCTCTTCGCCATCGGCCCGGCTGCCCACGCCCGGTCATCTCCGGCCTCGCTGGCACAGCGAGTGAGACCGGATCGAAACGAGTGCACGGACCGCCGCAGCGCGGCGTAGTTGACTGGCAGCTCTTTTGGACGAACACGAACGTCGCCTGAACCGTTGCCCGGAACCGATGATATTGCGCCGACGGCTAACTTCACTAGCCGGGTACCGTGGATGGATGGACAGGGCAACCGATGCTGACGCCTGCCCTGGCACGCTGCAGACCCACCAAGCTGCGGACGGCGAGCTAGCCCGGATCCGGTTGCCAGGCGGGATGATCACCGCCGCGCAACTAGAAACGGTGGCGCGCGCCGCCAGCGATTTCGGATCCTCGACGATCGAAATGACCTCACGGGGCAACCTGCAGATCCGAGCGTTGCGCGACACTGGCTCCGTCGCCGGACTTCTCTGTGAGGCGGGGTTGCTGCCATCGATCACCCACGAGCGTGTCCGCAACATCATGGCCTCACCGCTGTCGGGACGCCTTGGCGGTCACTGCGATCTCCGCGGCCTCGTGGTTGCCCTGGATACGGC
>DAOUYK010000144.1 GCA_030666145.1 Mycolicibacterium sp.
ATTGAGCCTGGACTACGCGCTCTTCTCGAGCACGGACTTTTATGACCTGCTGCACGGGTGGTTCGGGCTGGTCATCGCCACGGCGCTCGGGCTTGCCGGGGGTATCGGCCAGCTCGTCATCTTCTACCGACCCCCGGCCAAACAGGATGCTTAGTCAGCTCGGTGATTGCGCGGTCTCGTCCGCCTAAGGCGGTGCGCGGCGAAGAGAATCGCACAATCGGCGCAGGGTGAACTGGAACACGTTCTAATCTTGTGATCCATGGGGTTCTTCAAGCAGGACGCGCCGTTCGTCGATTACTCGCAGTGGAGCAAGGGCACCCGCGCCGAGCGCATCGTTCCGATGGCGCGGCACTGGGCCGAGGTCGGCTTTGGCACTCCGATCGTGTTGCACCTGTTCTATGTGGTGAAGATCCTGCTGTATGTGCTCGCTGCGTGGCTGATCGTGCTGACTACCGACGGGATCGGGGGCTTCACGAACGTCGCGTCCTGGTACGACGAGCCGATCGTGTACCAGAAGGTCGTGTTTTTCACGATGCTGTTTGAGGTCGTGGGCCTCGGCTGTGGCTTCGGGCCGCTCAACAACCGGTTCTTCCCGCCGATGGGATCGATCCTGTACTGGCTGCGGCCCGGGACGATTCGGTTGCCGCCCTGGCCCCAACGAGTGCTGCTGACCAGTGGTGATTCCCGGACCCCGTTCGATGCGCTGCTCTACGGCGCCCTGCTGGTGGTTTTGCTCTGCGCGCTGTTTTCTGAGGGCACCGGTCCCATCCCCGAGCTTGGCTCCGAGGTGGGTTTGCTCCCGGTATGGCAGACCGCGACGATCCTCGGGTTGCTCGCGGCGGCCGGTCTGCGCGACAAGGTGATCTTCCTGGCCGCCCGTGGTGAGGTCTACGGTGCGCTTGCGGTGTGCTTCCTGTTCAGCGGAGCAGACATCATCATCGCCGCCAAACTCATCTGTGTGGTCATCTGGATCGGGGCGGCGACCTCGAAGCTCACCAAGCACTTCCCGTTTGTCATCTCCACCATGATGAGCAACAACCCAGTGTTCCGCCCGCGGTGGATCAAGCGCCGGTTCTTCGAACACTTCCCCGATGATCTGCGGCCGGGCCGCGCGTCGCGGTGGCTGGCGCATGTCTCTACCGCCATCGAGATGCTGGTGCCCGTGGCGCTGTTCTTCTCTCACAGCGGCTGGGTCACCGCCATTGCCGCGTTCGTGATGCTGTGCTTCCACTTCGGCATCCTGTCGGCCATTCCGATGGGTGTGCCCCTGGAGTGGAACGTCTTCATGATGTTCAGTGTGCTGGCATTGTTTGTCGGCCATGCCGGTATCGGGCTGGGCGATCTGCAGAGCCCTTGGCCGTTGGTGCTTTTCGCGATAGTCGCGGGCACCGTTGTGCTGGGGAACCTATTCCCTCGCAAGGTGTCCTTCCTGCCCGGCATGCGCTACTACGCGGGCAACTGGGACACCTCGCTGTGGTGTGTCAAGCCATCGGCGGACGCCAAGATCGGAGACCGTATCGTCGCGATCGCCAGCATGCCCGCCGCGCAGATGGAGAAGTTCTACGGCAGCCGGGAAACCGCCGAGATCTACCAGTACATGGGGTACGCGTTCCGCGCATTCAACACCCACGGTCGGGCGATGTTCACGCTGGCGCACCGGGCGATGGCAGGCCAGGACGAGGCCGGATACGTGCTGACCGACGGCGAACGGATCTGCAGCACCGCGATCGGGTGGAACTTCGGCGACGGCCATATGCACAACGAGCAGCTGATCGCCGCGCTGCACAAGCGATGCAGATTCGATCCCGGCGAGGTACGGGTGCTGCTACTGGAGGCGCAGCCCATCCACCGGCAACGCCAGCAGTACCGTCTGGTCGATGCTGCGACGGGCGAGTTCGAGTGCGGCTACATCCTCGTGGCGGACATGGTCACCCGCCAGCCCTGGGACGATGCCGTGCCTGTGCACGTGACCTGGAAGCGCGACGGGGCTGACGCCCCGTGATTTCGTGATGGGTCAACGTCGGTAACCCGAGTCGGGCAACGGCTCGTGGAGGCCTGTAGCGGCTAACCCATGACGTCGCGTACGGGAACGCTTTCCAGCCCTTGGAGCAGCAGATCGCGGGTGGTGTCGAGGTGCCTGCGCCAGTGCGACTCGGCCCCTGCGGCGTCGCCCGCGCGCATCAATTTCAGCAGCCGGCGGTAGGAGCGCGTCAGCTTGTCGTAATCATCCTTGGACACCGGCCGGCGCTCGTTGAAAACGAATGCCGTGTGGCTAACCGTGATCTCGTGGAGCATGCCGGCGACGATGCTCAGTGTGGCGTTGCCGGACAGTTGCACGACCCGAAGGTGGAACGCCCCGGTCGCTTCGGCTAGTTGACCTGATTGCCAGCCGGCCGGGATGTCTTCGGCCAGCATCCGTTCCAGTTTGTCGTATGCGTCGGTCGAGCCGGACGCCGCGAGCAGTCGCGCAGCCATGGGTTCGATCCCGGACTTGGCGGTCAGCAGGTCGGCGACGGTGGCCCCGGACAACTCCAGCAGCAAATCCGCAGGCCGCGCGACGATCTCAGCTCCGGGGACCCGTACCCGCGCTCCGGTGCGGGAGCCTCGACGCACCTCGACGAGGCGCTCGGATTCCAGTACCCGGACGGCCTCACGCAGGGTGGGCCGGCTTACGCCGAAGTGGGTCATCAGCTCGGCCTCGTTGGGCAGGAAGTCGCCGTCTTTGAGGGTGCCCTCGACGACCATGCGTCGCAGGGTGCCCGCCACCAACTCGGCGGTCTTCGGGGACCGCACCGGCGCACTCGCACTGACCGAATCGGGCCCGATCATCGGAGCCAGTCGGGGGCTACGCGTCACAACCTCTCCCAAGAACTGGTCACCGCCAGAAACTGAACGGGGGTGAGCTATGCAACTCAGTAAACCATGTGCAGGCCCGTTAGCCGTCTCGTGAGCTGGAAATCTGAGGTGGCACCAAGCACCAGCTGCGCGATTGCGAAGACCCTGGTGTGGCCTGCATACCCCGGCCGTTAGTAGGTTGACCTAGTAAACCTTGTTCGTTTACTTTCGGTGCAGGACCTAATCCAATGAAGGAGAATCTCTATGGCTGAAGCCGTCATCGTCGAGGCTGTCCGGTCGCCAGTTGGCAAACGCAGTGGCGGACTGTCCGGCGTGCACCCGGCCGAACTGTCTGCCCAGGTCCTCAACGGGCTCGTCGAGCGGGCCGGCATCGACCCGGTACTCGTTGACGACGTCATCTGGGGTTGCGTCATGCAGGCGGGTGAGCAAGCACTCGACGTCGGGCGCACCGCGCTGCTGACTGCCGGATGGCCCGAGTCGGTGCCCGGGGTGACCGTCGACCGTCAGTGCGGGTCGAGCCAGCAGTCAGTGCATTTCGCCGCGGCCGGCGTGGTGGCCGGCCACTATGACGTAGCCGTCGCCGGAGGGGTCGAGTCGATGTCGCGCACCCCCATGGGGGCCTCGCTGGCCAGCGGCGGGAATCCGTACCCGGCCCGCTTCAAGGAGCGCTATCAGCAGACCCCCAACCAGGGAGTCGGTGCTGAGATGATCGCCGACCAGTGGTGTCTGGACCGAAAGCTGCTCGACCAGTTCTCGCTCGATTCCCACGAGAAGGCCGCCGCTGCCCAGGATTCCGGGGCCTTTGACGATCAGATCGTGGTGATTAAAGACCAGGACGGCAACGCTGTTACCAAGGACGAGGGCATCCGCCGCGGTACCACGCTCGAGAAGATGGGACAGCTCAAGCCGGCATTCCGCGAAGACGGCGTGATCCATGCCGGCAACTCTTCGCAGATCTCCGACGGCTCTGCCGCTCTGCTCTTCATGTCCGTGGAAAAGGCCAAGGGCCTGGGCCTCAAACCCCTCGCGAAGGTGCACACCGCCGTGCTCGCTGGCGCCGATCCGGTGATCATGCTGACCGCGCCGATCCCGGCTACCCAGAAAGCGCTGCAGCGTTCCGGGCTGAGCCTGGACCAGATCGGCGCCTTTGAGGTCAATGAGGCGTTCGCCCCGGTCCCGATGGCATGGTTGCAGGAAATCGGCGCCGATGAGAAGAAGCTCAACCCCAATGGAGGCGCCATCGCCCTGGGCCACCCGCTCGGTGGATCCGGTGCTCGCATTATGACCACGCTGCTCTACCACATGCGCGACAACGGAATTCAGTACGGACTGCAGACCATGTGCGAGGGCGGCGGCCAGGCCAACGCCACTATCCTGGAACTGCTGTGACCGGAAAAGACGCCGATGCTCTCGCTGTATTGACCGAGCGGCGCGGCAACGTCATGATCGTCACGATCAATCGGCCAGAGGCGCGCAACGCCATCAACGGCGCGGTGAGCATCGCGCTGGGTGACGCGATGGCACAGGCGCAGCAAGACCCGGATGTCTGGGTTGTGGTGATCACCGGTGCAGGAGATAAGTCCTTCTGTGCCGGAGCAGATCTCAAGGCGCTGTCCCGGGGTGAGAACATCGGCCATCCCGACCATCCCAAGTGGGGCTTTGCCGGCTACGTCCGCCATTTCATCGACAAGCCGACGATCGCCGCGGTCAACGGTACGGCGCTCGGGGGCGGTACCGAACTGGCGCTGGCCAGCGACCTCGTCGTCGCCGGTGAGAGTGCGACGTTCGGTCTGCCGGAAGTGAAGCGGGGACTGATCGCCGCCGCGGGCGGCGTCTTCCGCATCGTCGACCAGCTGCCCCGCAAGGTCGCGCTGGAGATGATGTTCACCGGCGAGCCGATCACCTCAGCGGAGGCCCTCAGATGGGGACTAATCAATGAGGTGGTAGCCGACGCGGCCGAACTGGAGGCAGCGTTGGCGCTGGCCAAGCGCATCACGGTCAATGCGCCGCTCGCTGTCCAGGCTAGCAAGCGCGTAGCGGTCGGCGCTGACGACGGTGTTGTGGCCGCCGACGAGCCGGGGTGGTCGCGGACCAGGCGTGAGGTCGCGACGGTGTTCGCGACCGCGGACGCCATGGAAGGCCCGCTGGCGTTTGCGCAGAAGCGCCAACCCGTATGGAAAGCCAAGTAGGCCAAGTGAGCCTCTAGCTTTAGCCGATCGGTGCGTCGGCAGCCGGTGTAGGCGATTCCGCTGGAGCCGTCGTGGTGGTCGCCGGCGTCGCGGTGTCCGTCTCGGTCGCGCTCGTCGGCGCCGGGGCGATCGGCGTCGGCGCATCGGCCGGGTTGAGCACCTGGTCGATCACATAGATTCTGGCGTTCTTGGCCTGAATGCCGCCGCAGATGACCTTGGCGGTCTCGTTGACCGCGACGTCGCCGCCGGAACCGGTCACCTCGATCTCGGTGCCCTGCTGCGTGGGCCGCTGCCCCTTGACGTCGTCGGGGCCCAACAAGCCGAGGAAGACGTGGTAGTACATCATGCTGGTGAGCGCCGCGGGGTCGGAGCGCAACAGCTCCAGCTGTCCGGGCGGCAGCTCTGCGAACGCCTTGTTGGTCGGCGCAAACACCACATATGGGCCGTTGTCGAGCACGGGAACGATATTGACGGCGGGGTTGACCTGGCCGGAGATCGCCGCGTTGAACATGCTGAGGTCGGAAATGCTCGCCAGTGCAGCGCCGACCGGCAGCTTTGCCAGGCTCTTCCAGTTCGGCATTGCATCCTTGAAGTCGCCGCAGTCCGGGCCCTGAGGATCGGGGATCTCGGCTACCGGAGTGGTAGTCGGTTCGGCTTGGGCGGTCACCGCGAGCGGACCTGACACGGCGATCGCGGCCGCGCTCACGGCGACTCCGATGACTTTGCTGGTGCGAGTCTTCACGTTCTGCTCCTCATCCTCGTCGGGTAGCCTGGCATGGTAAGCGCAGGAATTGGGCGTGGCCAAGTCAGCAATGTGTCGTTCAAGCGCGCGCAGACGTTACTGGCAGCCCTCTGAACAGCACTTTTCCAACCAGCCGGGATATGCCAGCATGTGGCGGGAATCGCATGTTGCGACGAGTTGCCCCGTCGCCTGCGCGACTCGCGTTCCAGTCCGACACGGTGTTGCTCGGTCCAGCCTTACCATGGCGGCCATGCCCGAGCCACTAATTCTTGCCATCGCCGGGCGCACGCCCGAGCTGCACCCGCAGAGCTGGGCGGCGCCGAATGCCACTCTGATCGGTCAGGTCGTCCTGGCGCCCGGTTCGAGCGTCTGGTACGGGGCGGTCTTACGCGCCGAGACGGAGCCCATCGAGATCGGGGCGGGCACCAACATCCAGGACGGTGTCACGATCCACGTCGACCCAGGCTTCCCGGCCCGGGTCGGAACGGGGGTCAGCGTGGGGCACAACGCGGTGCTGCATGGCTGCGCAGTCGGGGACGACTCGCTGGTCGGCATGGGTGCGGTGGTCCTCAACGGCGCCGTCATCGATGCCGGATCGCTAATCGCGGCGGGGGCGGTCGTTCCGCAGGGGGCGGTCATTCCACCCAGGTCGATGGTGACCGGAGTTCCGGGCAAGATTCGTCGCGAGCTCAGCGACGAGGAGATCTCCAACATCCGGACGAACGCGCTGTTGTACCAGCAACTTGTCACCGTGCATCGCGATTGAGAAGTTGGACAGATTCAGGCACAGGGCAGGTTCTCCAATCCGCGGGTCCGGATAGAGCCGTACGGTGAACACCGTGCGGATATTGGTCACTGGCGCCACCGGATACATCGGCTCCCGCCTCGTTACTGCGCTGCTCACGCAGGGCCACGAGGTGGTCGCTGCCAGTCGCAACCCTGGTCGGTTGGCGGATTTTGGATGGCATGACGACGTTTCGCCGGTGCAACTGGACGCCCACGATGAGACTTCGGTGCTTCAGGCATTCGCCGATGCCGGACCGATCGACGTCGTCTACTACTTGGTCCACGGCATCGGGCAGCCCGGCTTCCGGGTGGCGGACAACCTGGCCGCAGCCAACGTCGCGGCTGCGGCCAGGGCAGCCGGGGTGCACCGCATTGTCTATCTCGGTGGATTCGTACCCAATGACGACTGGCTGTCGGAGCATCTGACCAGTCGCGCCGAGGTCGCCGCCGCGCTCGCCATCGAGGGTGGAGCCGATGTGGTGTGGCTCGGTGCAGCCATGATCATTGGAGCGGGGTCTACATCGTTCGAAATGTTGCGCTATGCCGTAGACAGATTCCTGCTGATACCGATGCCCGAATGGTCGGCCAATCCGATCGACCCGATCTCGGTTCGCGATGTGCTTCACTACCTTGTCGCGGCGGCCGACGCGGACACCGTGCCCGCCGGCGCCTACGACATCTCCGGTCACCAGACCACCACGTACGGCGATCTACTGCGGACCTACGCGCGCATCGCAGGCATCTGGCGCACGCCGGTGGCGGTGTACGTCGATACCGGTCTGGTGTCGCGGATGGCCGGCGTCGCGCTCCCGGTGCCGGGCGGATTGGCAGCAGATCTTGTTGAGTCCCTTGAATATCCGATGATGGCGGTGGCCGACGATCTTGCTGGCTTTGTCGCTGAGCCTCCCGGTGGCCCGCTCGGGGTAGAGGATGCAGTCCGGCGCGCTGTCGCAAGTCCGCAGCGACGCCCGGTGAATGCTCTGGCCGATGAGCACCACCTCGCCGACACCGACCCGGAGTGGGCTGGGGGCGACGCATCACGGATACAGCAACTTGCGAGCACGGTGACACCGTCGGCCATGCGCCGGGTTCTTCGTCTGATCGGGATCGTGCCGGGTCCTCTAGCGGGCGCGGTCCGCGCCAGTTTGGACACCTTGATCGGCCTCGTGCCGAAGGGGGGGGCCGAGTGAGCACACCGGAGGGGCCAGGCTTCCGCGCTGAGGTCTGCCAGATCTTGCGCACTCAAGCGGCGCCCTACAACGAATGGCCTTCGGTGATCCGCCGCCGCAAGATCGTCGTGTCCGTCGTCCTGCTCATCGGCACTGCGCTGCTCGGTTACTCGTTGAGCCGCGAGCCAGGCGACGAATCGTTCATCTGGCTCACCCTGGCACTGGCCGCGGTATGGACCGTCGGTGCGTTTGCTTCCGGCCCGCTGCATCTCGGTCACGTGCGATTCCGGGCCCGCAACCAGCGTCCGGTCATCACCGGAACCGTCGTCGGGTTGGCGTTGGGCGCCGCATTCGTGGTGGGCGGGCTCCTTGCGCGTCAGATCCCCGGGGTGCGTGAGTACGTCACGCGTGTGCTTGAGCACTCCAACACCGGCCCGCTGCTGCTCATCGTGTTCATCGCGGTGATCAACGGTGTGGCCGAGGAACTGTTCTTCCGTGGTGCCCTCTATACCGCGCTGGAGCGCTACCATCCGGCGATCGTGTCGACTGTGCTGTATGTAGTCGCGACAGCGGTCAGTACGGGAAACCCGATGTTGGGCTTCGCCGCGATCATCCTCGGCACGGTGTGCGCGCTGGAGCGCCGGGCGACCGGCGGGGTGCTCGCACCGGTGCTCACCCATTTCTTCTGGGGCCTGGTCTTGGTGCTCGCACTGCCGACAATCTTCGGTGTGTAGACGCTCGTCGCGGCGGGTGGCCCAGTGCGGCCCTGGCCGCCGGCGGGTATGCGAGCGGCAGGCTGTGCGCGGGCGAGCCGACGTTAGGAGTCGATGAAATTCGCGCACCTGCGCTGATGGAAAGCGGTCGTGCCCTCGCGGAAAGCGTGTGACCCGAGGAGAAGCCGCGGCCGGCGCCGCTGACGCGGAC
>DAOUYK010000213.1 GCA_030666145.1 Mycolicibacterium sp.
GCCTAGCTATTGATTCGTAAGAAAATACGAGATGGTTTTAGGGGCTACACTGGTCCCGCCGAACCAGCCGTTGATTCTTGACGCCGTCAGAACATTCGGGCTCAGGTTTGCAGGGATAGGCTTGTACACTGCCCGATCTCCATACTCCAGGGTGATGCCATCATCATCAAGCGAGTACCGGAACTCCTGCCCCAAAGGCACCGAGATGATTTCCGATGGAGTCGGCATGATTCTGGCAAAGTCCGCGTTATAGTATGGACCAATCTCAAACATTTGAGTCGTTACATTATATCTCCACGCCACCATAATTGCATCCGCATCAGGCCGCAAAGGCGTGAAGGTGATTCCCGTCAATTTGTTCCAGTCGTATTGGTCTTCATTCTTTAGATCGTATATGGAGCCGGTGGTGAACGTGGCCTCGCCTGAAACTTGCTAGACAAACAGTTGGGGCCGCCGCGGAAGACTAAAATTTGTTCCCCGATAAATAGTGACTAACGAAGGTCCCGCATTACCGCCGTGACCGTCCGTTCCGCCGTCGGTGCCCGTCCCGTCGGCACCAACATCACCCGCCCACGAGAAACGTCCCGTATTACCGCCGTTACCGCCAGTGCCGCCAGTGTCGCCGGGGACCAACGCCACTCCAACAGCCCCACCATTGCCGCCACTGCCAGCAAGTAGCCCGCCGTTGCCGTCATGACAGGCCCCGACCCCGGTGCATGTCGTGGCATCCCAGCTGAACCCGACGCCCCAAATGATCCCGCCATCGGGATGCTCAGCGGTGCCATTGCCTTCGGTCACGTTGCCAAGACGCTACCTCGACGTAGCAACGCAACCGGGCTCTTCCGGAAATGGAGTGCAGCCGTGGGTGTGCTGATCCCACCGAAGCCATCAACAGCCGCCTCGAAGCCCTCCACAGAAACGCCCTCGGATTCAGAAATCTGACCCACTACCGATTCCGCTTACTACTGCACTGCGGGAACCTCATTCAACGGATCGATGCACTCTGATTCCGGACGAGCCAGTTAACGGCTGATGCTTTTGGACTTGCAATCGGTGACCCGCGGATGGGCTTGGATGATTGCCCGCAATGTGCGCCGGCACCGACCGCAGTCGCCTCCGGCGCCACATGCTTCGGTGATGTCCCTGCAAGTTCGTGCGCCGTTCGCCACCACCTCGTCGACGGCGTGGCTGGTGGCTCCGGTGCACAGGCAGACAAACATTGGTGCCCTACTCCTGCTCGCCGATACTCATCAGATGGGCGAACCTGCCGACGAACCGGGTGGGGTAGGCCCCCAGAACGGAATTGGTCATCCACTCCGCGGCGGCATCGGGGTGCTCGATCCATTGCCGCGCGCGGAGCTCGTCTCCGATCTCCTGCAGGATCAGCACCTCGTGCCCGTCGTCGAGGGCGCGGTAGATCCAGATTTTTCGGAGGCCCCTCTCCTTGAACCGCTCGAGTCCGTCGTGCACCTTTTCCATCAGAGCCGCCACGTCGTCGACCGAGGACATGACACCCATGACGATCTCGCCGATATGTTCCTGAGTGGACGGAGCGCCGAAATCGATCTTCTCGATGACCTCGCCCCCGAAGATCGGCGGAATATCGTCGACACCTGAGATGTCGAACCATTCGAAGATGGCCGGCGACCGTAATACCTCCCGAATCGACCGGGACTGCCGAATTCCGATTGTCACTAGCACGCGACGCGGTTCCCAGATCGATTCGTACAAGGCGACATGATGAGCCCCAATAGATTCCAGGCCGTCGTGATGCTTTTGGAGCCATCCCCACATCCGGTCGACGTCGTCAACTCGGAAATCGCAGGCGAGAATGAATGACCGCAGACCATCCTCGCCCATTGGTTACCCTTGCCTATCCGGAACGCCATGAAGTTAGCAGAGTCTAACCTAAATTAGCCTAGGCAGTCCAGACTAACGGCCTGATCTGGGCCTGACGGCACACCCCGGCCGGCAAACGTCCCCATGAAACGCCACGCACAGCCGGGATGGGGTGCGATCGGCGGCGGCTGTGCACTAGATTTGAAAGGGTCTCGCACGCCGCCGGTGCGGTGGGCGCACAACAGCATTCATCACAGCGTTTAGGAGCCATCATGCAAGGCGATCCCGAAGTTCTGAAATTACTCAACGAGCAATTGACGAGCGAACTCACGGCGATCAACCAGTATTTCCTCCATTCCAAAATGCAGGAAAATTGGGGCTTCACCGAATTGGCGGCGCACACGCGCAAAGAATCCTTCGAAGAGATGGTTCACGCCGAGCAGATCACCGATCGAATCCTGATTCTCGACGGCCTGCCCAACTATCAGCGGCTGTTCTCGCTGCGAGTCGGTCAGACGCTGCGCGAACAGTTCGAGGCAGACCTTGAGATCGAATACGAGGTAGTCGGGCGCCTCAAGCCGGGCATCATCGCGTGCCGCGAGAAGGGCGATGCCACGTCAGCGAACCTCTTTGAGAAGATCCTCGCCGACGAGGAGCTGCACATCGACTACCTCGAAACCCAACTGGAACTCATGGGCAAGCTCGGCGAGGAGCTGTACTCGGCTCAATGCGTGTCCCGCCCGCCCCAGTAGCGGGCCGATAACAGGTCCCGAGCCCACCTAGTTGGCGCCGCGTAACCTGAGACGATGAATCGAATAGGGGATTTCGCCGACGACGACATCATGGGTTTCGCTGTCAAATCGCCGGAATTGGGCGCTGCGATGGCCGCGTTTAGCCAAGCCGTGTACACCAAGGGCAGGTTGCCGATACGTGTCCGCGAGGCCGCCCGCATCGTGATCGCACATGCCAATGAGTGTGTGGTCTGCCAGAACACCCGGGACTCCAAGGGCGAGGCCGGCGGTGTCGACGAAGAGTTGTATGACCATGCGACGCAGTGGCCGATCTGGCCTGGCTACAGCGACTCCGAGCGCATAGCGATGGAGTACGCCCATCGATTCGCCACCGACCATACCGGCCTTCGCGATGACGAGGACTTCTGGGAGCGCGCGAACATGCACTTCGACGGCGAAATGCTGACGGATCTGGCCATCTCGTGTGCGATGTGGGTCGGCATGGGCCGCATGTTGCGGACCCTCGACATCGGCCAGAGCTGCAGGATCACGCTCTAGGTGTTGGCGGCGCCGCACCGAGCCTGGTAACGATGGCTGACATGGCTACCAAACCCCTCGCCGCCGCAGCCATCGCTCAGCTGGAGGCCGACGGCGTCTCAACTCTGATCGGGACTGTCGTCAACCCCGCCGGGCTCACCCACGCCAAGACCATTCCTCTACGGAGGATGGCAGCGTTCGCCGATCCGGGACTCGGAGCAAGTCCGGTCTGGCATGTGTTCGCCATCGACCAAACCGGCATCGTGATGGGTGAATCTATCGGAGTGGTCGGCGACGAGCGGATCCGTATCGACTTGGGTGGATTGCGGATTCTGGGTGACGGATTAGCTTGGGCCCCAGGCTCTTTCTTCCGACAGGATGGCACGCCGGATCCGTACTGTCCCCGTGGCGCACTGACCCGCATAGAGGGCAAGTTGAGTGACGCGGGCATCGCAGCGATAGTTGGCCACGAGATGGAGTTCGTCCTTGTGGGCCCGGACGGCGAGCCCCTGCCCTCACATCTGTGGGCGCAATACGGCCTGGCTGGGGTACTCGAGCATGAAGGATTCGTCAGGGATGTCACCAACGCCGCCACCGCCTCGGGTGTGGCCATCGAGCAATTTCATCCCGAATACGGCGTCAATCAGTTCGAGATTTCATTGGCTCCACAGGAGCCCGTGGCCGCGGCCGACGAGCTGATACTGCTGCGGATCATTGTCGGCAGGGTGGCAAGAAGGCACGGAATGCGGACCAGCCTGTCGCCGGTTCCCTTCGCGGGAAGTGTCGGTTCTGGTGCACATCAGCACTTTTCGCTTACCCGCGCAGAATCCCCGCTGTTCGCTGACGGTTCGGGCCCTTCGGGGATGACGGCGGCGGGTGCCTCCGCAGTGGCCGGGATACTCGCCGGGCTGGGACAAGCGCAGGGCGTGCTGTGCGGCTCGATCCTGTCCGGGCTACGCATGCAGCCCGGACATTGGTCGGGCGCGCACATCTGCTGGGGTACGGAGAATCGTGAGGCAGCGGTACGGTTCCTGCCAGGAGGACGGGCCAACCCGCGCGGCGGCAACGTCGAGGTCAAGGTGATCGACCCGTCGGCGAACCCTTACCTGGCCTCGGCCGCGATCCTCGGCCTGGCGCTCGACGGCATCGACCGCGCGCTGGCGGTGCCCGACCAGGTGACCGTCGACCCAGCCACGCTAAGCGACGCCCAGCGCAAGGAGGCTGGCATCGTCGCGCTGACGCGGAACCATTCCGAGGCGATCGAGGCCCTCGACCGATCCTCGCTGTTGCGCGGTGTTCTCGGTGACGAGGTGGTCGACGCTGTAGTCGCGGTTCGGCGGTATGAACATGACAGTTATGCCGATCTGCCGCCCAATGAGCTTGCCGAGAAGTTCCGCCTCGCCTGGAGTGTGTAAGTGACAGCGCTGCGCGAGCACATCGGGGAAGTGCCCCTGATCGATCACCACGTGCATGGTTGCTGGCTCAAGATCGGTGACCGCTCCCGGTTCGAGAACGCGCTAAACGAGGCCAACACTGAGCCACTCGCACCGTTTGACTCGGCGTTCGACACTCAGCTCGGCTTCGCCGTCCGGGCTCACTGCGGCCCGATTCTCGGCTTGCCCCGTCACGCCGACCCCGATGCGTACTGGCGACGCCGCACCGAGGTCCCGGCGCCCGAGCTCGCCAAAATATTCCTGTCCGCAGCACAGGTGTCCGATTGGCTGCTCGACACCGGATTCGCTCGCGGAGTAGCCGATCTCGACGCAATGGCGGCGCTGGGAGTCGGCGAGGTCGCAGAGGTGGTTCGGCTAGAGTCGATCGCCGAACAGGCGGCGGCGACACCTGGGGACTATGTCTTGGCGTTCGACGACATCTTGGCGCAACGGACCCGCGACGCGGTGGCCACCAAATCAGTCTTGGCCTATCGCGGCGGCTTCATCGGCGACCTCTCCGATCCCTCTCCCGCCGAGGTCGCTGATGCCGCTACCCGGTGGCGCGACAGCGGCGGCACGCACCTCACCGATCGGGTGTTGCTGCGCTTCGGACTGCACCGGGCCCTGCGATTGGGCAAACCGCTGCAGTTCCACGTCGGATTCGGCGACCGGGATTGCGACCTGCACGCTGCCAATCCCGTTCACTTGCTGGACTTTCTACGAATTAGCGGCGGCACCCCGGTCATCTTGCTCCACTGTTATCCCTACGAACGCGAAGCTGGCTACCTGGCGCAGGCATTCAACAACGTCTACGTTGACGGCGGCCTGGCCATCAACTACCTCGGTGCGCGTTCCGCCGCGTTTGTCGGGCGTCTGCTCGAGATGGCCCCGTTCCGCAAGATCCTATACTCGTCAGATGGATTTGGCCCACCCGAACTGCACTATCTGGGCGCGCACCTGTGGCGCACCGGTATCGCCACTACGGTGGGGCGGTTCGTCGAGGCCGACGAGTGGAGCTGCGCCGACGCGGTCCGGGTCGTGGACTTGATTGCGCACGGAAATGCCAGGCGCGTCTACCAGCTCGGCTAGCGAACGCCCCGGATCAGCCCACCAGGGCGTGCTCCGGTATCAATTCCGTTGCGCCGGGTCACCACGCCACTGACGACGGTCGCGTCATAGCCGGAGGCGCCCTGGATCAGGCGGCGGCCACCTGCGGGCAGGTCGTAGACCATGCGAGGCACCTCGAGGCGGAGCGCCTCCATATCCAAGACATTGAAGTCAGCCTTCAAACCCGGCGCGATCACCCCCGGTCAGACAGCCCGAAAAGCGTTGCGGTGTCAGGG
>DAOUYK010000204.1 GCA_030666145.1 Mycolicibacterium sp.
GAGCCGGGCACATTCGCTAGCCCTGTTGGTTCGGGGCTTTGCGATGAGTTCTTTTAGTTCTCGCTCGGAGGCGGGAGCGGTACCGTGGGCAGGATGCTTCCGTCGACTCCATTTACCCCGCACTCGCTACGAAGTTCGTCAAGTTGTCGCCTGGTGGCAGCCCAAAAGTCCCATTCGGCGGCGAAGATATTGGTGCTCATGTCCATACCCTTGCGGATATTTAACATGAGCGTATCTGGGTCGAGTGAGTCCTCCCGGACAGTGATCCCAAATTTGGAGCTGTGTTCAAAGTCGATACCGTCTTGGAAGAGCGCGAGCGTTTCCATGAGGAACTCGTACCCGACACCGCTCCTGACCATGCCCGCCTCGACACCCGCCACATTGATCTCCCCAGGGGCGTCGGTGTTGCACCCGCTAAGGATGTGCAACGCGTCGTGTTTGGTGACAATCTCACCCAGACAGTGTTTCTCTCCTGGGAACGCGAACCCACGGTCCTGGTAGAAATGGAAGAACGCGTTACCCAGCGTTCCATCGGGCAGTGCCTCAAGGGCATGGTACTTCTCGGCGAGACGCTTGTCCCCGGCCTTTAACCGCAACTCGCGCGCTACCTGGTGCAGCTTGGCCCAACGCGAGTCAGTGCCTATGAAGGCGCCAAGTCCGCGTCGGCCGTAATCAAAAGCAAGGCGGTTGTATTTTTCGTCCTTGAGGCGATCGAGGTCAGCAAGGATGAACGGCTCAACGCCAAGCGCGTTCGCAAAAGAATGCACTATCGCGATCTCGGACTCGGTTAGCTGCTTGTCGGCGAAGGGGATGATCGACAGTAGCTCGGTGGCAAGCTCGCGCTCGGTTTCCCCCGTCAACGCGGCGGCCAAATCAGATGGGCTTATTGGGTTCCAGCTCACTATTCCTGGCTGTATCGCGAATAGCCGTTCACCCGCCGCTTCGACTAGCTTGACGGTGATCGGTGCGGCGTCACGCGTTCCCGCCTGCGTCGCGACTGTCATCATCGCGTTTAGAACAATAGGTTGTGCGTCACGCGGAATCTGAGCGTAGATATCAGACATGCTGCCACTATATGTGCTGCGGCCATCTCGACACCAAGTTCACCAAGCCCAACTGGAAGCCCGACTTATCACCACACCCGCGAATCGCTCGAACCACACCTCAACATCGTGTTCGCCACAAATAGCCGTCAGCCACAAAAACGAACGCCAAACCCGCTGGAGCATCGCGAAATTAGTTCGCAGCGCACAGCCTCATCAGAGGATCTCTCGACCCAAATCATCAACAACCCCGACCTGTCGCAGAAGCTGCTCGCCGAGCTGGTGCCAATCATCTACGGCGAAATGAAGAAGACGGCCTAGAAGGTTCGCCGGGATGACGCTAATCCTCCCCCGCACAGAAAGCCTTCGGATTTGTTCCGCACGGAGGAGGAGCTTGTTCTCGCCAAAAACATGACGATGTGGGCTGAGAAGCTTTAGCCGCCGAACGCCTTCAGGATCTCCTGAATCCTTGTTGCCACATGTGTTGCCTTGACTTACTGGTGGTCTCTGACAACGACCCGCCGATGCGCTCCTCGAAGACCGCGGAGTTCATGGCGATCGCCCGGATCGCCCAGCACTTCGGCCGCCCCGACACCCCGAACGACCAGGCCTGGATCGAGTCGTTCTTCGGCCACCTCAAAGGTGAACACCCGTACCTGGACGCCATCACCGATCCCGCGGTCCTGCGCCGCGAACTCGACATCCGAAGGGAGCACTACAACACCGTGCGGCTTTTTCTGGGGTCGGCTGAACTATTGTGTGACGTTGCATAGACCGGCGACACGGGCCGGTTCTGCAACAGAGCTCCCGGGCTGTGGTGCTCGTGGCTGGTAGTTGTACGGATGCCCGTTGCGAGAGGAGATTGGCCCGAAACCCGTCGTTGCCGAATCGTTGCTGGATCGACTGATCAACACCAGCCATCAGGTCCTCATGGACGGCCCGTCCTACCGGCCCCGGAAACGACCCCGCACCGCTACCACCTGACAACGACCACGAGGGCCGCTACCCTCGCCTCAGCAGCGCCGGATGCGGTGTTTTAGAACTTAGGTATATGCGACGTGGACGCGCTGGATGCGGCCCTCAAAGGGAAACGGGGCGCGTTCGCGGTAGTCCAGAGATACCGGTGAGCCCAGACAGGTGCCGATGTCGAGGCAGTCGTTGGCGGTGAACAACAGCGGCGCACTGATCGGGACCTGGTCGCCGGCAATCTTTTCACCGTCCCGGGAAATCGTGATGTCGAGTGGCCCGCCCGGGCGGATTTCGGCATACTCGGTTGCCACGGTGAGGGTGGCATGTCCCGGCTGCAGCTTGTGTTCAGAGCGAATCTTGGTGCGCGACAAGATGAACAAGTTGTACTCGTAGTACAGGTATCCGTCGTCGAGATACACTGTCAACCCGCCTGCAGTGGCGCCCAGGGCGTACAGCACCCCGCTGGCATTGGCGGGGATGTCGACGTCGATGGTGACAACATTGTTTTTGTTGCCCAAAGCAGGTGCGCAGAATTCGGGCATGCGGACCATGTCCCCGCCGAACTCCCATTCCCGGTAGGGCGGGGCGATGCGCAGTTCCGGGTGATAGACGGGTACCCACATACCGCCGCCGATGGGCAGCACCGCATTGCGGGCCGCTTCGATAGCGAATAGCTCCCGCATCTGGGTCAGCTTCTCGGGCATCTGGTCGGCGAGATCGTGGGCTTGTGACCAGTCCTCGTCGAGGTGGTACAGCTCCCACTGGTCGTTGTCGGGGGTCCAGGTGGCGATCCCCTCGGGGTTGCCAGGCACCCACGGGAGCCGCGGGCCGCGCGCCGAGGCCAACCATCCTTCGTGGTAGATGGATCGACTGCCCATAATCTCGAAGTACTGCGTCTTCTTGCCGCCAGGCGCCGAGCCGTCGGCCAGGGTGCGGGCGAAACTCGCTCCCGCCAAGGGCATCTGCTGTTCCCCGTACACCGTATGCGGCGCCTTGATTCCGACGACCTCGTAGATGGTTGGCACCACGTCAGTGCAGTGCAGGAACGCATCGCGCGGCGTAGGGTCGGCGGTGATCTTGGCTGGCCAGCGCACAGCCATCGGGTTACGGGTTCCGCCTAGGTGCGACGCGAGCAGTTTCATCCCTTTGTACGGGGCGCTGCCAGCCCACGCCCATCCAGCATGATACTGATTGTCAACCAGCGGGGAGCCCAGCACGTCGAGCCCGCCGAGTTCGTCGAGGGCGTCGATGTGCTGGCGCACCGTGGTGGGAATCCCGTTCTGGGCAAGCAGTTCGGCGATCGTGCCGTTTTGCCCCTCACCGGAAGACCCGTTGTCACCCCAGATATAGAAGAACAGCGTGTTCTCCGCGAATCCGAGTTCGTCCAACTCGTCGGCGATACGACCGACCTGGACGTCGACATGTTCGCCAAAGCCGGCGGCCACCTCCATGAGACGGCGCTGGAACGGCTTCTCGTCCTCGGGAATGTCGTCCCAGGCCGCCAAATTCTCGTCACGCTCGGTCAGCTGGCACTCCTGCGGAATCCAGCCTTTCTCCTTGGCGCGCGCGAACACTCGCTCCCGGTAGGCGTCCCAGCCGTCGTCGAACTTGCCAGCGTACTTGTCGGCCCACTCCTTCATGACGTGGTGCGGCCCATGCAGGCAGCCACTGGCCCAGTACATGAAGAACGGTTTGTCAGCGTTGAACGCCTTGTGCCGGCGCAGCCAGCCGATCGCGTCGTCGGCCAAATCCTCCGACAGATGGTAGCCCTCCTCAGGAGTCCGGGACGGGGCCACGACGGTTGTGTTGCGCACCAAGTTCGGTTCGTACTGCGAGGCTTCGCCGGCAAGAAAACCGTAGAAGTACTCGAAACCCAGTCCAGTCGGCCAGTTCTCGAACGGCCCGACCGCGGTTGTCTCTTCCGCCGGGGTGTTGTGCCATTTCCCGAACGCCGAGGTGGCATAACCGTACTGCTTGAGCACCTCGGCGACGGTTGCACTGCTGCGCGGGATCTTGCCGGCATAGCCATCCCAGTCATTGGCCAACTCGGCGATCTGACCGTTGCCTATCTCGTGATGATTGCGTCCGGTCAGCAGCGACGCCCGCGTCGGTGAACACATCGCGGTGGTGTGAAACCTGTTATAGGTGATCCCTTCGCCACAGATCCGGTCCAATGTTGCGGTCGTCACCTCACCGCCGAACGTTGACGGCAACCCGGGCCCGGCATCGTCGATGAGCACGATGACGATGTTGGGTGAACTATCGTGCAGATGATTCGGTACTACTCGCGGTTGGTAGGTCGATTCCTGCAGCGTCCTGCCAGCGACACTGCCCGACGGCACCGGCGGAAACGGCAGCACACCACCATCTGGCAGTTCCGGCGCCACTACCCGGTCACCCAATTCCTCCGACATCGTTTCCGCCTTTCCCTCGTGCACAACATCTTTAGGGTCGGCCGCAGGCCAACCACATCACCGCCGCTGCCGAGAATAGACTGCGCCGCACCCAGCAACTTGTCGTCTTTAGTCTAGGTACACGACATGTCAACCGTCTGCTAAACGGCGTGCTCCACCTGTCCGCAAATGACGGCCACCCAAACTGAAGCTCTGTCGCGAACTCAGATCCATCCACATTTTTTGCAGCGAGCGCACCGCGGTGCGCTCGCTCGAAGGCCGGGACCTGGTCGCGACCCGCAAGGCCGGCGTCCGGCACCGAGTCGGCGCATCCGGTCGCGCAGTACCGGCCACCTATACCTTCCTCGAATGGCTCGGCGACGACGCCGTCACCGCCACCAACGACGTCGGCCACGTGACCGAGCTGACCATGGGCATGCCGCCGCCCACGCTGTTCATCTCGCTGCCCGATGCCGACAACGATGGCCGGCCGTCCGGTCTGCCGGAAGCCTCGATGGCGACACAGGTCGCCTAGACCGCGAAGATCTCCCGGGCGAGCGTCCGCGGGGCCATCGAACGGCGGGCGATCAAAGCTCGCGGCTGAGCACCGTCGCCGCCCAACAAGGCCTACCGTTCCCGTCGGCCACAAGGAAGGTCTGGGCGGGGTTTTCTCGCGGCAGAGGTCGGCGGCGGTTTGGGTGCTCTGGTTGAGCGGCTGGCGTCGGCCTGCTCCCGCGCCTGGGCTGTCGCCGTCGTCCGTGGGCTGATCTGCGCGCCGCCGCCAGCCCTGCGGGTCGACTCGTACAACACTTACGGTCTGGCACGTATCCGGCACGGCCCTGCAGGAATCCCCCGAAAACATGCTCAGAACTGCGGTTTAATGGGTGGTCCCGGCTGGTTTCGAACCAGCGACCTTCCGCGTGTGAGGCGGACGCTCTCCCACTGAGCTACGAGACCGGAATTCGACGAATCGAACGAGGCAGAAGGCTAACACGGGACAAAGATCACCCGAGAATCCGCACTCTCTCCCGATACAGGCCCACACCCCGCCGAACAGGCGCTTCACCGCCAACCTCCCCACCATGACGCCTCGAACCCCGGCCACGGCCATACTCCCGCCTTGAGCGCGTCTCACAGAGCGCCACACCCAAGAGACGCAACCGGATTCGCCCGCTGATTGGGGCTGCCGATGAGGGCACCCACACCATCCGCGACGCCGGCGAACGCACCCCTGCTGGGGTCCAGGTCGCCGCGGCCGAGGTCGTCGCATCTGGCACGGGTGGCGCCGGCTTCGTCTGCGCCGGTAACACGGCCGTGGGCGGCAATCCAGCCGGTTGTGTCCCAGCGGGGGTGTAAATGACGACGGACGTAGGTTCCTTCAAGAGCTACCAACTCGGCGAAGGAAGGACTACGCGCGTGCTAGTACGAGTATCACCCACTGGGAAGATCTGTGGCGAGATCGACGCCTTGTTCGACGGGTCGGGTGAGTTGTCGGAAGTTATCGAGGACATCGCCCGCTTGGGGCCCGGTTGATCATCCAGACCGCGGTGGAGGCCGAGGTAGAGGTGTTCTTGGGCCGAGCCCGCTATGAGCGGACCGCGGACTGTCCGGACGCCCGGGCCGGGCAGCCGCAACGGCTTCTGTGGGTCGACGATCAAGGCCACGGCCGGACCGGTCACCGTGGCCCGGCCCAGGCTGCGTGGCACGACCGAGAGGTTCGC
>DAOUYK010000174.1 GCA_030666145.1 Mycolicibacterium sp.
CTGGCAACCAGCCAGGGATAACAGCTGCAAGCCCGGTTCCAGGACCGGGTCGTTGACAGTTAGGCACTGTTGTCGTTTTAGGTGTCTTCCAGCATCCGCGGACGGCAAGCCTCGAATGCTCCGATGCCGAGCACGACAAGGGCGGCGAGTAAGAGCCCGAACGGGGCGTACCAGCCGCCGGTGATGCCGTGCAGCACGCCGAACAGCAGGGACCCCAGGCCGCTCGGCCATACCTCTATACGCCGGTGGCCGCCGACGGCCGCCCCACGCCCCGAGGCCATGCCTTGTCCCCATACCCTAGATAGTGGGTAGGTGATGTCTCAAAGCAACGGCGATGACGGTGCCAACGTAGTCCGAGAGCTACTCCTGGGCCCCGGGGCACTGTCGGCGCACACAGTCACTCCCTGACGCAAGTTGTCGCACCGCGCACCGGGCTTCTAGCGGTGACAACCCCAGCCGCAACGTGGATGATCGCCGGCCCCTCCCGGGCGATCATCATTCCTGCAGCAGTGGAGCATTCCCACCGCGCACACGTGCGTTGTGAGGTGACAACACTGCTGCTCGGCACTGAATCCCCCGCCGCCCGGGATTGCCTTGATCAACCCGCCGCCGTGATGTTGACTCCGCTCGCACAGAACATCCTGCGCGCACTAGACGACAACAGCCGCCACCGCGAGCAGCGACAAGCGCTGGAATGCGCTCTGCAGTATGAGATTTTCGACCTCCAATGGCGTCGACAGGGCGGGCCAGCACTACCCACGCCAAAAGATCCCCGGTTACTAACGATGTTTGATCTCATGATTCGCTCCCCTGAGCATCGGCACGACCTTGGTGCGCTTGCCCGACGGGTAGGGGCCACCGAGCGCACCCTGCAACGGTTGATCTCCTCCGAACTAGCCGTCACGTTCACCCAATGGCGGACTTTGATCCGCGTGATCGTGTCACTAGGTTTTCTCTCCGAAGGCAAGTCGGTGAGTGCCACCGCACACCGGAGCGGTTTCACCTCGACAAGCGCCTACATAGCGGCGTTCCAACGAATCATGCACCAAACTCCAGGGGCTTACGCCGCTGCAGAAACTCCGCGCTGAACCCCCTGGGACGCGCCGAAGAGGTCGATGGGAACGCGTCGGCATACCCTGGTGTTTACGTAGCCGCGGTTGTTTACCCAACCGCGGTCGTTCGAACTCTTGCCGCAGGCAGAAAGGCACTCATGACCTCACCCATCGTCCATGACGTCATCGTCATCGGTTCCGGTCCGGCCGGCTACACAGCGGCCGTGTACGCAGCCCGCGCCCAGCTCAAACCGCTGGTGTTCGAGGGCACCCAGTTCGGTGGTGCGCTGATGACCACGACCGAGGTCGAGAACTATCCCGGCTTCCGCGACGGCATCACCGGCCCCGAGTTGATGGACCAGATGCGGGAACAAGCGCTGCGCTTCGGCGCAGATCTTCGCATGGAGGACGTCGGCGCCGTAGACCTCGCCGGACCGATCAAGGGCGTTACCGTCGACGGTGAGACGTACCGGGCGCGCGCGGTGATTCTGGCCATGGGCGCGGCGGCCCGGCAGTTGGGTGTCCCCGGTGAGGCGGCCCTGCTCGGCATGGGCGTGAGCACGTGCGCCACCTGCGACGGCTTCTTTTTCCGGGACGAGGACATCGCCGTGGTCGGTGGCGGCGACTCCGCGATGGAGGAAGCCGCCTTCTTGACCCGGTTTGCCCGCAGCGTGACGCTGATCCACCGGCGTGACGAGTTCCGCGCGTCCAAGATCATGCTCGAGCGAGCGCAGAGCAACGAGAAGATCCGATTCCTGACCAACACCGAGGTGAGCTCCATCGAGGGCGACCCCAAGGTGACCGGAATCCGGCTGCGCAACGCAGACACCGGCGAGGAGTCCGCTCTGGCTGTGACGGGGGTCTTCGTTGCTGTCGGTCACGACCCTCGATCTGAGCTGGTGCGCGACCAGGTGGATTTGGACGATGCGGGCTACGTAAGGGTGTGCGGCCGCACCACGTTCACCTCGATCGAGGGCGTGTTCGCCGCAGGCGACCTCGTCGACCACACTTATCGGCAGGCCATCACGGCCGCTGGAAGTGGTTGTGCCGCATCGATCGACGCGGAGCGCTGGCTCGCCGAAACCTCCCCTTCGTCAACCGATGACAGCGATCTGATAGGAGTACAGCAATGAGCGATAAGGGCGTTGGTTCGACGGTAGCGGTGACCGATGATTCCTTCTCCGAAGATGTGCTTGCGAGCAATACGCCTGTGCTGGTGGATTTCTGGGCAACGTGGTGCGGCCCGTGCAAGATGGTTGCCCCAGTGCTCGAGGAGCTCGCCGCCGAGAAGGCCGGCTCGTTGACTGTCGCCAAAATCGACGTCGATGAGAACCCGGCAACTGCCCGCGATTTCCAAGTGGTGTCGATCCCGACGATGATCCTGTTCAAGGATGGTGCCTCCGTCAAGCGGATCGTTGGCGCCAAGGGGAAGGCCGCACTGCTGCGAGAACTCAGCGGATTGGTTTAGTACCGGACCACCCGCGGATCTGACGCTGCAATTTAGCGCCAATTAGACTTCCTGGGGTTTTACCGAATCCACAGTTATTCTGAGACAATGGCGCCTATGTCGAGTCTGCGCCGCGGTGACCGCGGGGGTGCGGTTGCCGAGATTCGGGCTGCCGTATCCGCCCTGGGCCTGATCGACGATCCCGACGAGGACGTGACCACCGGCAAACAGGTTGCGTTGGACATGTTCGACGCGGAACTTGACCATGCCGTGCGAGCGTTCCAGCAGCATCGGGGCCTGCTGGTTGACGGTGTCGTTGGCGAAGCGACCTTTCGCGCCCTCAAGGAAGCCTCCTATCGGCTGGGCGCGCGCACCCTCAACCACCAGTTTGGCGCGCCGATGTACGGCGACGACGTGGCCACGCTGCAAGCGCGGCTTCAAGATCTGGGTTTCTACACAAACTTGGTCGACGGACATTTCGGTCTGCTGACCCACAATGCGCTGATGTCCTACCAGCGGGAGTATGGGCTGTATCCGGACGGCATTTGTGGGCCGGAAACGTTGCGCTCCTTATACTTTCTGGGTCCCCGGGTGACCGGAGGGTCTCCGCACGCAATCCGCGAGGAAGAGCTTGTCCGTAGTTCTGGGCCCCGCCTTTCTGGCAAACGGATCATCATCGATCCCGGACGAGGCGGTGCGGATCCGGGGCTGAGCATGAACAGCCCCGCGGGTCCGGTCAGCGAAGCAGACGTCCTGTGGGACTTGGCGCGTCGCCTCGAAGCCCGGATGACCGCGATCGGTATGGACACGTTTCTATCCCGCCCCACCAACCGGGCGCCGTCGGACGCCGAGCGCGCGGACACCGCCAATTCTGTCGGAGCCGACCTGATGATCAGCCTGCGCTGCGCGGTCCAGTCCACACCGTCGGCAAACGGCGTTGCCTCCTTCCATTTTGGGAATTCGCACGGTTCGGTGTCCACTATCGGGCGCAACCTGGCCGACTTCATCCAACGAGAAGTGGTCGCGCGCACGGGATTACGTGATAGCCGCGTGCACGGTCGAACGTGGGACCTACTTCGCCTGACTCGGATGCCAACCGTTCAGGTAGATATCGGCTACGCCACCAACCCAGGAGACCGCGCCACGCTGGTGCTGCCGGAAGCGCGTGATTCGATCGCCGAAGGCATGCTCGCCGCCGTCAAGAGGCTGTATCTGCTAGGAAAGAACGACCGGCCCACCGGTACCTTCACCTTCGCTGAGCTACTCGCCCACGAGCACTCAGTCGAACAAGCTCGCCAGGCTTAGCTGCCCGGATTGGCCCCCGCAACGACCGGCTGCTGCAGCGGCGCGCTCCGAAGCAACCGCTCCAACGCTGCCTCGACGTCAGCCTTCCAACCGAGACCCGGCTCTAGTTCCAACCGCAGCCGCGGAAAATACGTGTGGTGCGACACCACCACGAAACCAACATCCAACAGCAGATCTGTGTCCAGCACGCAATGGTAGACAGAACAGTCACCGAGCGTTGCCATAACGGGCACGGCGTCGGCCGTCACCCGGGTGGGATCGGACAGCTCGGCCGCCTCGGGCGATCGACCGAACGCTTCCAGTGCGCGTACACCGCGACGAACCAAGTCACCGACCACCGCGGCAAGCAGCGTCCTTGGCAGAACCTCAGTACCCCGGCCTGGCTCGGCGCCGAGCGAGGTAAGCAGAACGGCGTCCGCACTGACTGGCCCTGTTGGGAAGCGCGCAGCCCGAGGCACTGTCCGCGGCGGCGCGTAGAAAGCGTATCCGAGGCAACGTTCATCGGTCGGTTCATGCGCCGGGTCTCCGCCCTCGGACCCGTCGCCGTGTTCGATCGCTACCTGCCCGCAGGTTCCCCACTCGAGCATGACCATGGACAGCCACGCTTCTTTCTCGAACTCCGGGTCTGCCAGCTGGTCGTCGCTGCCCAACGTCGGGGGGTCGACCTCCCAGTACACGCAACGCCGGGCGTGCTTCGGCAACTGCTCGAATGCTTCGAGCCGCAGGGGCGTGATTCGCGTGGCCACTACACTCCTGGGGTTTCACGCCGCACAACAATGTACGGCAGCCCTTCCAGGATAGAAGCCGCGGCCGGGAGCAGTCCGTTCTGGCCGTAAATGATCCGTTGGTTCCGGGCTGGGTACGAATTCGCCTGTGGCACATCATACTTCCGTTGATGAATGCGTCGGGCGGCCAAGTCCGCAGCGGCAGTGTCACAGTGACGTAATTCGCCGGTACGCCCGTTCATGGCGATGGGGTGTTCATGAGCTCCACGATCCGCTGTAAATCATCCACAGACCCGAACTCCACCACGATCTTGCCCTTCCGCTTGCCGAGGCTCACGCTGACCCGGGTATCAAGAGCGGTGGACAGCTGCTCGGCGACATCCTGCAGACCGGGCATCTGGATCGGCTTGCGGCGCGGCCCCGCGGGGGCCTTGCCTTGGTCACGGTTGCCCAAAGTCACGGCCTCTTCTGTGGCGCGCACGGACAACCCCTCGGCTACGATCCGCGTCGCGAGTTCCTCCTGCAGTTCTGGCCCGCCGTCGAGGGCTAACAGAGCCCGCGCATGACCGGCCGACAGGACCCCAGCCGCGACCCGCCGCTGCACTGCGATCGGCAGCCGGAGCAGCCGGATCATATTGGTTATCACGGGTCGCGAACGGCCGATCCGCGCCGCGAGCTCGTCATGGGTGACGTCGAACTCCTCCAGCAACTGCTGATAGGCCGCCGCCTCTTCCAGAGGATTTAGCTGCGCGCGGTGAATGTTCTCCAACAGCGCGTCGCGCAGCATGTTGTCGTCGGCGGTCTCCCGAACGATCGCGGGGATCGTCTCCACCCCGGCCTCCCGGGCGGCGCGCCACCGCCGCTCGCCCATGACCAGCTGGTAGCGCGGGGAGTCGTCGGCCTCGCTGCCGGACATCGCCCGCACCACAATCGGCTGCATCAAACCGAACTCGCGGATGGAGTGCACGAGCTCGGCGAGTGCCTCTTCGTCGAACACCTGGCGGGGCTGACGCGGGTTCGGATCGATTTCCGAAGGCGCGATCTCCCGGTATACCGCACCGACCGAATCTGCTCCCGGTGCTGGGGGTGATCCGCCGATCACGACGTCAGCGGCCGCAGCGCCCATCCGCGGGCCCAGGGTCGCTGGCCCGTCCCCCTCCGCCGGACCCGTCGGGATGAGCGAAGCGAGGCCGCGGCCAAGTCCGCTGCGCTTACGTGCCGCACTACTCATCGACTCCCCCTTCTCGTCGCACCAGTTTTCATCGGGCACACATTCATCGCGATTTTCCCTCCACGCCTCGCTGAGCCAACTCCCGGCTGGCATCCAGGTAACTCATCGCTCCTCGGGAGCCGGGGTCGTAGTCGATAATCGTCATTCCGTAGCCCGGAGCCTCGGAGACCTTCACGCTTCGCGGGATGACAGTGCGCAACACCTTATCGCCAAAGTGCGCCCGCACATCGGTCGCCACTTGATCGGCGAGCTTCGTCCGTCCGTCGTACATGGTCAGAACGACTGTCGTCACATCCAGCTCCGGATTGAGGTGCGCCTTCACCATCTCGATGTTGCGCAACAACTGACCCACACCCTCGAGCGCGTAGTACTCGCACTGGATCGGAATGAGCACCTCCGGCGCGGCGACCAATGCGTTGACCGTCAGCAATCCCAAGGACGGCGGGCAATCGATGAAGACGTAGTCGAAGTCGTGGTGTTTGAGTTGTGCCAACGCACTCCGCAGCCGGCCCTCCCGGGCGACCATGCTGACCAGTTCGATTTCGGCTCCGGCAAGATCGATCGTCGCCGGGATGCAGAACAGGCGTTCGTTGTGCGGGCTGCGCTGCAACGCGGTCTCGACGGGGACATCTCCGATCAGCACCTCGTACGAAGATGGGGTGCCGGGCCGGTGCTCGATTCCCAGAGCAGTGCTCGCGTTCCCCTGCGGATCCAGGTCGATGACGAGCGTGGGCAATCCTTGCAACGCCAAGGCGGCCGCGATGTTGACCGCGGTCGTGGTCTTCCCCACGCCGCCCTTCTGATTAGCAATAGTGAAGACCCGTTGGCGCGCCGGCCGGGGCAGCTGGCCCTGCGTCGCCGCCTGCATGAGCCGCACCGCCCGTTCGGCCTCCGCCCCGATCGGCGTGTCCGCGTCATGGGAGTCCCACGTTTCACGTGAAACATCGGGCGGAATCGCTTGCGATCCCCCGCTCTCGGGAACGACCATTAGTTGCGTTTCCTTCCCCGGAACCGTTCTTCCCACGGCGACTCCTGAAACCCTACGACCACCGTCACCGGTGGATCCACGAACCGCCCGCCACATTTCATCACCTTCACCTCGGTCACGCCCAGCCTCCTCAGAGCACGGCGATGCTCGCGTATCTCCTCCTCGGCCCGCTCCCCCTTGATCGCCAACATCCGGCCCCCCGCCGGTAGCAAGGGTGCGCTCCACTTCGTAAGTTTGTCCAACGAAGCCACCGCCCGAGATGCCACCGCGTCCACCTCCCCAACCTCCTCCCGCACCGCTCGGTCCTCGGCGCGTCCGCGCACGACGCGACAATCAAGGCCGAGTTCGTCGATCACCTCGCGAAGGAAGTCGCTGCGCCGGAGCAGCGGCTCGATGAGCGTCACGCTGATGTCCGGCCGCGCCAACGCCAACGGTATGCCGGGCAGTCCGGCCCCACTGCCAATGTCGGCGAC
>DAOUYK010000329.1 GCA_030666145.1 Mycolicibacterium sp.
CTGAAGCGTCTACGTGCTGATGTTGACGCTGCGCGGCGGGCTCATGGCGATGAGCGTCTTGACTAGGGGGGGCCGCCAGCGGCCCGGAGCGTGGCAAGGGTCTTCAGTGGTGCTGTCATCTCAGAATCCTTGCGGGCAGAATTAAAATCTTGGCTAGATAAAGCCAAAGCCGCCCATGCCGCCCATGGCTCCTTGGGCAAGCACGCTTGGCCGGGCGTCGAGTTGGGCGTTGCCGGGCGTTTCGCACAGTGTCGAGCTACCGCCTTGCATTCCGCCACCTGCTTCCTCCACCTCACAGGCTGGTATGAGCGGGGGTTCAGCGAGCGCGATGGGTGCAGCGGCGATCGCGATGGAGGCGCCGCCAGCGACGAGGAGGGCGGCAAGGGTGGTCAGTGGAGTTTTCATCTCAAATCCTCGTGTTGTGATTACCTTTTAGCATATAGGCCTTTGCCAGTTATCGGAGGAAGTTCCAACGACGTTACAATCCCAGGCTCGGCGGCGACCACAGCGGGAATCGCGTTTACCACTCGGGCCGCCGTAGCCACCACGCCAGCATGGTTGTGATCGCCGTTGGGACTGCTCAGGCACAGATCGAGGGCATACGAGGGTTCGCCGATGATTTCGATCCGATAGGAGCCGCCGGGCTGAGCGGGTCGCGGCCAGTCGGGACACAGATCGTCGCGCAGCCGGGTGACGTGTTCGAGCACGACCGCGACTTCGCCATCCTTCATCCCGCGCACTTCGAATCGCATCGCGGCGATCGTACCCTTCTTGATGCGGCCTGCGGCGATGTCAAAATCTTCGGGAGCGGGGACGCGTACGTGGGTCTCGGTGACCTCATCGAGTTCGATACTCAGGCCGGCGGCGAGCTGTCGCACTACTGAACCCCACGCCAGACTCAGCACTCCGGGCTGCAGCAGCATCGGTGTGTCGTCAATGCTCCCACCGAAACCCATGACATCGAACATCACCGTCGCACTGTCGTAGGTGTCGTAGTTAATGATCTCCATGCAGCGAATCTGCTGGATGCTTTGGCAGGTCCCGGCCAGCGCCAGCGGCAGCAAGTCGTTGGCGAAGCCGGGGTCGATGCCATTGACAAATAGGGTCGAAGATCCCTCTTTCGCGGCATCCTCGATTGGCGCGATGAGTTCGTCGGACAGCACCTGCCACGGATACTGCAGAAACACCGCGCTGCTGCCGACCACGTTGACCCCGGCGGCCAAGATCCGTCGGTAGTCCTCAAGCGCCTCCGGCAGGCGGTTGTCGGCCATCGCGGTATAGACGATGCACACGGGGTTGGTGGCCAGGACAGCGTCGAGATCGGTGGTCGCCACAATGCCCGTTTCCCCGCTGCCCGTTTCTCCGCTCGAATCCAGAAGTCCGGCAAGCTCTGCGGCGTCCTTGCCCGCTTTGGACTCCGAGGAAACCCACACCGCGGTGAGCTCAAATCGGGGGTTGGTGATCAACTGCGTCAGCGCGTGCTTGCCGACGTTTCCGGTGCCGATGGCGGCGACAGGGATGGGGGTGGGGATGGCCATGATGATTTCCTCACAGATCGGGAATCGGGAGGTCGAGGTTCGGGAATGTAATCCCGCCGTCGACCTCGAGTGTCTTTCCGGTTAGGTAACTAGCTGCTGGTGAGGCGAGATAGACCGCGGCGGCGGCGATGTCGAGCGGGTCGCCGAGCTTGCGCAATGGGGTGGCCTGTTCCATCGGTGCGCGTAGGGCATCGTTGTTGGCCACGATGTCGAGTGCCGAGGTGAGAATCGATCCCGGAGCGATCGCGTTCACCCTGATGCGCGGTGCGAGGTCCAGTGCCGACAGTCGCGTGTAATGCGCGAGTGCGGCTTTCGCGGTGCCGTACGCGGCGAAACCGCGTCCGGCGAGCCGGCCCATCGTCGACGTGATGTTGATGACATTGCCGCCCCCAGAGTGCTCCAACATCAGCGGCGCCGCCGCCGTGGTCAGCGCATGCGCGGTGGCGACGTTGAAGGTGAAGGCGTCCCGCAGATCTTTCGCCGAGGTGCTTAACAGGGCGTTCGGCATGGTGCCGCCGACGTTGTTGACGACGATGTCTAGTTGTCCGAAAGCTTCGACGGCCTCGGCTGCCAGCCGGGCTGCGTCATCGGGACGTGCCAGGTCGGCCACGATGACATGGGCGCGTCGGCCGGTGTCGCCGATCCGAGCGGCGACCTCCTCGAGCTGTGACCTGGTACGAGCGACGATCAATACGTCCGCACCGGCTTCGGCGAAAGCGAGGGCGATGGCGGCGCCCAGGCCCCTGCCGGCTCCGGTCACTACCGCCACCCGTTCGTCGAGCCGGAACATTTCGAGAATCAAGTGTCCCTCTCTCCCCTCCCGCGGCTCACGGTAGCAAGGAATACCCACGGTGCTTAGAGGGCTTCTGGAACGCTTTACGACGGCTAGCTCTTCTCGACCGGCGCTTTCCTGGAAACCGCCCTTTTTGAGACCTTCTTCGCGGCCTTCTTGGCAGCCGCCGTCGTGGCGGGGACGCGCTGCTGCTTGCGTGCCTGCACGCTGGCCTCGAGCTTGGCGAGCAAGTCGGAAACGTCCTCGGTCTCGTCGAGTTCCTGGGGCTCCTCTGCGGATGCGAACGCTTCGCCACCTTCGAGCTTGGCCTCAATTAGCTCCCGTAGGTGCTCTTGGTAGTCGTCGTGGTAGCGGTCTGGGTTG
>DAOUYK010000306.1 GCA_030666145.1 Mycolicibacterium sp.
GTCCACGTCGTCGCACGCAGGCGATAGTGAGGGAAGGGTCAGCGCGATCGGCCCGTTAGCCGACCCCGCGCGATCAAAGTGGGCTTATCGTGATCGCATGGACCAGTTGGTTGCTCGGTGCAGTGGTCCCGCAGGTGAGGAGATCGCCTACGCCACTGTGGGGAGCGGGCCCGCGCTTGTGCTGGCGGCGTGGTGGACCAGCCACCTTGAGCTCGATTGGCAGAACCTGGAGCTGCGCGAGTTCGTGCTCGCACTGGCCGAAAACCACACGGTGATCCGCTACGACCGACCTGGCGTCGGGATGAGTAGCCGCGGCGACCGAGACTATGACCTCCGCACCGAGACCAGCCACCTCGAAGCAGTTGTGGTGGCGTCTGGTTTCGATTCGGTTGATCTGCTTGGGATTTCCTGCGGCGGACCGCCCTGCGCGCAGCTGGCCGTCGACCGACCGGACCTGGTCCGGCGCCTAGTGTTTATCGGCAGCTACCTGAACGGCGACATGGTCTCCGACGAAGCCACACAGGGCGCTGTGCGCGATCTCGTCGCCGTCAACTGGGGGCTCGGCAGCAAGGCTCTCACCGCGGTTTTCCTGCCCGACTCCGACGGCGTCAGTGCCAGACGGTTCGCATCAGCGCAGCGCCACACGGCCACCGCCCAGGTTGCGGCCGACCTACTCCAGCTCACCTTTGACATGGACGTCACCCAAGTCGCACCCGAGGTCACCCAGCCCGCGCTCGTACTGCATCGCACCGGCGATCACGTCGTCACCGCCGATTCGGGACGACGACTCGCCGAGGAACTCGGCGACGCCGAGTTTCGTTTGCTCGAGGGTCGGGCTCACCTGCCGTGGGCCGAGCGTGCGGCTGATCTCGTCGAGATGATTGAGTCGTTCTTGCTCGAAGGTGCTGGGGTCCGCGCGCCGGCCCGGAGCCTCGCCACGGTTGTGGCCGTCGACATCGTCGAGTCCTCACGCCTGATAACCCAGCTCGGAGATGTGCTTTGGCGCCAGCGCCTCGAAGCCTTCCACGATCGGGTCGCACCCGAAGCCAGCGCTACCGGCGGGACGGTGGTCAAGGCCACCGGTGAAGGGGCGCTGCTCACATTCGCCCTGCCCGGGGAGGCCATCGCGTTCGCGTCATCCATTCGGCGAGCAGCTCGCCAGCTCGGCTTCGGACTCCGCAGCGGAGTCCACACCGGCGAAGTCGAGCTGCGTGGTCCCGGCATCTCCGGACGGACGGTCCTCATCGCTTCCCAGCTTTGCGATCATGCACCGGCAGACGCCGTCTTAGTCTCGGCCACCACAGCCGAGCTTTCCGCCGGGCGGGGGTATCGCATGATCGACGCTGGTTCACACCAGCTCACGGGCATCGCCGATCCAGTTTCGAAACTCGAGGTCGAGTCGCTCGGCGACGACATCGTCCCCCAGCAGGCCCTCCGTCTGAAGTTGAACCGGAGCGGCAGTAGCTGGGACCGCAATCGGGTGGTCACGCTGCGAAATACCAAGGGGATTGCCGACCTGGCCACCCTGGCCGGCTCGCCAGGAGTCGACGTGGACGTCGTAGAGCTCATGGACGGAGCGGCGGGCTGGAAGCGAAGCACCGGTGCCGATGTCCTCGAGGGTCGCGCAATTTCCGCGTACCGCGACCGCCTAGGGGAGATCGAGGTCGCCCTCGACGATGCTGACGCGCGTGGCGACGCCGCGGAATCGAATCGCCTCGAAGACGAGCGGGCGGTAATCATCGGCCAGCTCCGTGCCGCATCTGGACTCGGGGGTCGCACTCGCCGACTGGGCGACGACGTCGAGCGGGCACGCAAGGCGGTGTCCGCGCGCATCCGTGACGCTATCGAGAGGGTTGCCGTGGCTGACGCCGAGCTCGGAGCCTACCTACAACAGACGGTCACGACGGGCCGCTACTGTCAGTACTGCCCAGAACTGGGCTTCGGCTCGGATCGGCGCTAGTGCAGGCCCCCGCCGGTCGCCTCCTCCATCTGCTCGAGGACACGGTCGAGGTTGAACGCGGCGGGCTTTTGCCGGGGTGGGAATTCCGCGAGGCTTTGTAACTGCTCGGCGGCCAGTGCTTGGGCGGGGTAGAGGACGAAAATGTGCTCGACCACCCAATTCCAGTAGCCGTTGGAGTTTTCGTCGGCGCGTTCGAAGGGATCGCGACGCAGGTTGAAGATCTTGGGGATGCGTAACGGCACAAACGGCTCGGCCCACAGCTGCATCGTTTTGGCTCGCTGCTCGCAGAACACGACCTTCCAGTCGCCAATACGGATAGCGGTGACCTGACCGTCGTCGCTGGTATAGAAGAACCAGTCCCGAGGTGACTGCTCGGTCTGCCCGGTCAGGTATGGCAGCGCGTTGTAGCCATCTATGTGGACACGAAATGTCTTGTCGCCGCACCTGTGCCCAGCGCGCAGCTTGTCAGTGATATCGGGTTCGCCGACGGCCGCCATGAATGTGGCCAGCCATTCCTGCTGGGTCATGATGCCGTTGAGAGTGGCGCCGGCCGCGAATCGCTGGGGCCAGCGGGCAAAGCAAGGTACCCGGTAGGCGCCTTCCCAATTGGAGTTCTTCTCACTGCGCCAAGGGCTGATCGCGCCGTCCGGCCAGGTGTTGTAGTGCGGGCCGTTGTCGGTGGAGTACACAACAATCGTGTCCTCGGCGATGCCGAGTTCGTCGAGCAGGTCCAGCAGCTGACCGACGTGGCCGTCGTGCTCAACCATCGCGTCGTTGTAAAAGCCCTGCCCGCTCAGTCCCTCCGACTCCGCCTTGAGCCGGGTCCACACGTGCATTCTGGTCGCGTTCCACCACACAAAGAACGGCTTGTCGTCGCTGTGGGCTTGGCGGATGAAGGCTTCCGTGCGGTCGGTGACGTCGTCGTCGATGGTCTCCATGCGTTTTTTGGTCAGTGGCCCCGTGTCGGTGATGCGGCCGTCGGGGAACGAGTGGATCACTCCGCGCGGGCCGAAGCGCTCCCGAAAGCTCGGGTCTTTCGGGTAGTCGGGGTGTTCGGGTTCGTCTTCGGCGTTGAGGTGATAGAGGTTGCCGTAGAATTCGTCGAATCCGTGGTTGCTGGGGAGGAATTCGTCCTTGTCGCCGAGGTGGTTTTTACCGAACTGGCCGGTGACGTAGCCATGAGGCTTGAGTAGTTCGGCGATGGTCGGGTCCTCGGCCTGCAGACCGAGGTCCGCGCCCGGAATGCCGACCTTCGTCAGGCCGGTGCGTAGCGGGTTCTGTCCAGTTATGAATGCCGCTCGGCCGGCGGTGCAACTCTGCTGGGCGTAGAAGTCGGTGAATTCGATTCCCTCGCCGGCGATGCGGTCGATATTGGGGGTCTGATACCCCATTGCGCCGCGGTTGTTGTGGCTGATGTTGTACCAGCCGATGTCATCGCCCCAGAGGACCAAAATATTGGGCTTGCCCGCCTCGGCCATCAGCATCCTCTCGCTC
>DAOUYK010000015.1 GCA_030666145.1 Mycolicibacterium sp.
GGGCCGCTGGCCTGCACCCTGGCCGCAAGCAGTCTCACTGCGGGGTCGAGTCGATCCAGGACCGCCTCCGCAAGGTTTCGCAGTTCCGGACCGACATCCGAATGTCGCCTGCCGGCGGCTCCAGCGTCGGTGTGGAATTCACTCATGCCGGCCACACCTCCGGGTTCGGTCGAAATCGCACAGTCAATTCGCTGCCGCGGAGCTGAGCGCCGATGACCAAGCATCGCCGCAGCACCGACGCCAGCCGAACACGACGCCGCATCCCGCCGACGCCGATAATCAGGTCGTCATCGACCCTACCCAATGACAGCGCGGTGGAGTCCACCTGCGGCAGCTCCACTCGCAGTCGATACACAGCATCCAACCCACTGCCAGACTCCCGGTCCACGATGGGTCGCAACGGACCGGGAGGTGGCGACCCGTCCCGCTTGCGCGCACAATCGAGCAGCTCACCGAGCGCCTTGGCGCCGACCGGCTCGCCCGCCAGGTGGGGCACCATAATCATTTGAACGTCCCCGATGACGCGATCGAGTTCGCTAAGCACCCCCCGCTGCTCAGATATCCGTTCTGAGTACCAGTCGAAAGCAGGGTGGTCGGGAAGGTTGGCGTATTCGAACGAATCATCTTCAACGAGAATCTGGTTGACGATGAGCTCGGCCACCTGCACACCCATCAGCGCCAGCGAGCCCAGTGTGCGAACCGCCTCGGCGGCCACCACCCTCTCAGCTGTCATCACCAGGTGGGCAGTCACCCGCGATCCGTCGGTCAACATAGTGCTGAGTTGGTCGGCGCCCACACCGATCCGCTCCAGCAGGCCGATCATCGCAGCCGAGCGCGCGTCGTCGGCACCGGACAACCGGCGGTGCCTCGGCCACGCCCGCTCTAGATACAGGGCGAACGCCGCGGGCAGCGTCAGCATCCTCATCGCGTCGGCAGTAGATGCGCAGTCGACTACAACAAGATCCCAATCTCCCGAGTTGGCTAGCTCGCCGACCTCATGTAACCCGAGGACTTCCTGGACTCCAGGCAACGCCGAAATCTCCTCAGGTGCAACGTCTCCGATGTCTGATTCGGGAAATCTCGCAGAAATCAGACCGGCGGTCTCACTCCACCGAGCCGCCAGCAGCGCCAAGGTATCGAGGGCGAGCGCATCCAGGGAGCCACCGCCGGAATCCACCGTTTGGAGGTCAGCCAATATTCGGGTAGGCACGCGCCGGCCCGTGGGCGTCACGGTCATACCCAATACATCGCCGGTCGAGTGCGCCTGATCGGTGGACAGGATCAGAACGCGCATCCCGGCGCGCGCGGCACGCACTGCCGTGGCGGTGGCCAACGTTGACTTACCCACGCCGCCTTTGCCGACGAACAGGCTGATCCGGGCATTCCCGGACGCCCGGCCGGCATGGGTGGCGTGCCTACGCTCAAACAGCCTCGGCTCGTTTCTTGAGGTCCTTCAGTGCGGTGTCGGTCAATCTGCGTTCGGCCTTTCGCTTGAGTAGGCCGATCATCGGGATCATCAGATCAAGCGACAGTTCATAGGTGACGTCGGTGCCGGACCCCTTGGGGGAAAGCCGATATGCGCCGTCCAAAGACCTCAGCAAGTTGCTCGAAACCAGCGACCACGTCACCGAATTCCGATGGGGGGGCCACTCGTAGGCCAGCACCATACTGTCTTTGAGGACTGCGGCGTCCAGAACCAGCCGAGCCACCAACGGGTAGCCGGCCTCGTCTGCCTCGAGGACCTCGGCCTCCTGATATTCGGCGACCCAGTCCGGATAGGAGCCGATGTCGGCGATGACATCCATCACAGTCGAAGGGTCTGCATCGATATATATGGTCTGCGCCGTTTTGTCCGCCACTGAAATCATTCTCCGCTAAGTCTGGTCGCTGGGCAAAATCTACTCTTTCCTCCTGGCTCTGACCCCTATACCGACGATTGGAGTCACCGGTGCGCAGGTGTCAGACCAGTCGCTACACCCCTGCCCGACGTCGGGCCTCAAGCGTGCGTTTCAGCTCGAATGCCATGTTTTTGCCGGCCACCCGGCGCCGGTGGGTCGCTGTGGCGAGGTTCATTTTCACCAGCTCCCACGCCGCCACACCGGCGGGTTCGGCGTGCAGAAAGTAATGCAGTACGACACCATCGGGGCCGCTGAGTACCTTCTCCAGCCAGACCTCCATCGTCCCCAGCAACGCGCCTGTCACTGCCCAGCGCTGACCTACCTCACCACGGTCTTGCGCCACCGTGAGACGCAGGTCGGGCCACCACCGCGACCAGTTCGCCGGGTCGGCGACCGCGTCGCCTACCTCAACCGGGTCAGCCGCGATGAAGGTCTCGTCGGCGATCTGGATGCTGTTCATGACAAACTAGCTTCACACATGGCGGACCACCGGCCGATGTCGGCCGACTACGTTGGACACGCATTGCCGCCTGTAGAGTCGAGAGGGTCTTCACCGTGCGCGAGTTCAGCGTTCCTGCATCGTTCACCGTCGGCGAGTACGACAACGTCGTCAGCTCTGTCTACTCCCACGAGCGGGACGACCCCGACCACGTAATTTTCCGGCGACTCGTCGACGGCAACTGGGTGGATGTGACCTCTAGCGAGGTCGCCGACCAGGTCCGATCAGCGGCAAAGGGTTTGATCGCCCAAGGGGTTGCGCCCGGCGACCGGGTCGCCATCCTGTCGGCGACGCGCTACGAGTGGCCGATTCTGGACTTCGCGATTTTGTCCGTCGGGGCCGTGACGGTGCCGATCTACGAGACCAGCTCCGCCGAGCAGGTGCAGTTCGTACTGGCTGATTCCGGCGCGGTGGCGGCATTCGCCGAAGCCGACGCCCACGGCGACAGGATCGAGGCGCTGCGCGACACGTTGCCGCAGCTACGCAAGGTATACCGGATCGAAGGCGCTGGTGCACCAGCACTCGATGAGCTGGCCGAGGCCGGCCAGGAGCTGGACGCCGCCGCTGTCGACGAGCGGTTGGCCGGGATCAAGTCGGCCGACCCCGCGACACTGATCTACACCTCGGGAACGACCGGACGGCCCAAGGGCTGCCAGCTGAGCCACTCCAACCTGCTCTACGAAACCCGCGGCGCCGAGGCGTGCTTTCCCGACCACCTGGCCAAAGGCGAGAAACTGCTCGTTTTCCTGCCGCTGGCCCATGTGCTTGCCCGCGCACTGACCATCAGCGCCTTCGCCAACGGGGTGACGCTCGGCTTCACCAGCGACATCAAGAATTTGGTACCGATGCTCGCGGTGTTCAAGCCGACCCTGGTGGTGTCCGTACCACGGGTGTTCGAGAAGGTGTACAACACCGCCGAGCAGAACGCCGAGAACGGCGGCAAGGGCAAGATCTTCGCAGCGGCGGCCGATGTCGCGATCGAATGGAGCAAGACGCAAGACACCGGAGGTGCCGGCCTGCTGCTCACGCTCAAGCACGCGGTGTTCGACAAGCTCGTCTACAGCAAGCTTCGGGCCGCGCTCGGCGGCGAATGCCATGCCGCGATCTCCGGTGGCGCCCCATTGGGCGTACGGCTGGGCCACTTCTACCGCGGCGCCGGATTGAGCATTTACGAGGGTTACGGGCTTACCGAGACCAGCGCGGCGATCACCGTGAACCGAGTGGGCGGCCTGCGGGTGGGGTCAGTCGGCAAGTTGCTCCCTGGCAACAGCATGCAGCTCGGCGAAGACGGCGAGGTGATGGTCAAGGGCGGCGTGGTGTTCAGCGGCTATTGGGGCAACCAGACCGAAACCGATGCGGTCTTCAGCGGAGACTGGTTCCATACCGGCGATCTGGGTGCGATTGACGAAGAGGGATTCCTCAGTATCGTCGGCCGCAAGAAGGAGATCATCGTCACCGCCGGCGGCAAGAACGTCGCGCCCGCATTGCTCGAAGATCGGCTGCGCGCACATCCCCTGATCAGCCAGGCGATGTGCGTCGGGGATAACCAGCCGTTCATCGCCGCGCTGATCACTATCGACCCGGAGGCCTTCCCTGGATGGAAGGAACGCACGGGCAAGGATGCGGGCACATCGGTCGTTGATATGTCCACCGATTCAGACCTGACCGCGGAGATCGAGCTGGCCGTTAACGAGGCCAACAACGCGGTGTCGAAGGCCGAACAGATCCGCAAGTTCCGCATCTTGCCGGTCGACTTCTCCGAAGACACCGGCGAGCTGACCCCGACGTTGAAGGTCAAGCGCAAGATCGTGGCCGGTAAATTCGCAGCCGACATTGATGCGCTCTACGCCAAGGACTAAAGGAGCCGCGCCAGGCGTTCGGCCTGACGATTCCACTGCCACTGCTCAACTACCCAGCGGCGACCGGCCGCGCCCATAGCCGCCGCGCCACGAGGGTTGGAGAGCAGATCGCCGACAGCCCCGGCGATGCCGCCCACGTCCCAGCCGTCAACGACGACGCCCGTCTCCCCGTCCAGCACTGTTTCTGGCGCCCCACCCGATCGTCCGGCCACTACTGGCACCCCGCACGCCGACGCCTCCAAATAGACGATGCCCAGACCCTCAACGTCCAAGCCGGCCCCCCGGGTCCGGCACGGCATCGCAAAGACATCCGCCATGGCGTGGTAGGCGGGCAGCTCGTCACCGGGCACCCCATCGGTGAACACCACGTGCTCGGCGATCCCTGACGTCTGTGCCAGGCGGTGCAGCGATGTCCGGTACGGGCCGCCACCGACGATCACCAGCGCCGTACCGGGCACCCGTTCCCTGATCGCCGGTAGGGCACGAATCAGCATGTCCTGCCCCTTACGTGGCACCAGTCGTGAAACACAGACCACGACCGGGCGCCCACCGAGGCGGTAGCGGGCTCGCAGTTGGGCACGCGCGACTTCGTCGGGGACGAATCGATCGGTGTCCACACCGGGCGGTACCAGCTCCAACGCTGCGTTGCGTCCAAGAGCAGAGGCGATCCGCCCGCGGGTGTAGGCGCTGATGTATGTAACCACGTCGGTGTCTTTGCCGATGCGGCGCAGCGCATTTCGCGCCAGCGGCAACATCGACCAGCCGACCTCGTGACCATGCGTGCTCGCGATGATGCGGTCAGCCCCGGCGGCGCGGGCAAGTGAGCTCATCAGCGCCAGCGGCGCCGCGGCACCGAACCACACTGTGTCCACTTCGCGTTCGGCGATGAGCCTTCGCATGCGCGCCGCCACCGTCGGCTCAGGCAGCATCAGAGTTCCCGGGTGACGCACGACGTCGTATCCGGCGGCCTGGGCTTCTGCGTCATAGCCCTGGGATCCCTTCCACTTCGGCGCGTACACAGTTATCGAGTGGCCACCTGAGACCCCGGATCCGCCCAGGCGGGTGACCATCGCCTCGAGATAAGACTGAATGCCGCCCCGGCGCGGGGGAAAGTCGTTGGTGACCAACAGAACCCGACTCATCGGTACTCTCGCCTCTTCGCGCAAGCGCTCACCGGTCCCCCATTAGCTGCTGTGCCATTGCCGCCACCCGGTAAGCAGCACTGGAAGCTCGACTCCGAATACTTTCCGGACCGCGGTAGCGACATCTGGGTGGCCCTGGCCGCAGGCCATAAGATACAGCGCCCGCAACCGCTCGGCGCCGTAGGTGTCGGCCACATACGAGGCGAACGACCAGGCCCGGTCGTAGGCCCCTGAGCGACCGGGGCCCTCATTTGCCAACTCAGCGACGGTCGGCAGTTGCCCCGACTGGGCCACCGAGGCCCACGCCGGCGATTGCGCAGTCGCTGCACGGCCGACGAAATCGGCGACTCCCTCGGTGAGCCACGTAGGTGCGTCGGCGGCGGTATCGTGACGCGCCGCATAGTGGAAGAGCTCATGCCGCAACACCATCCGAAGATCGGTTGGAGTGATCGCGGCGGCGCCCGGCGATAACGTGATCCTGTCAGAAGTCGTGGTCGCGGCGACGTCGGAGTCGCCGCCGGCCAAGGTCGCAAACTGCTCTTGGGACCCGGCTACCGCGATGATGACCTCCCGAGGCCATTGTGGACCCCAGAAAGCGGTTACTGCGTCGGCCGCGCCGGGCAGCTCGGTGGAAAGGCGGTCGAGCAGCCCGGCTCCGCCAGGTGCACCCAGATCGATGAGCTGCGCGGTCCGGCCGTCCCGCATGGTCACGGCACGCCACGAGGTACTGTTCGCGACGTCGGGTGGCGGAGCGGCAACCGCCGGACCGAGGGGGACAGTCTGGGGTCCGCCCACTAGGAATGCCCCGCAGATCAGCTCGGCCGCGAGAACCGCGCCGAGCCGACGCCGGTCTACTGCGCGGGCCGTCTCAGTACCGCCGAACGTTGTAGATCGGCGCATTATTCACCGGGGCGACCCGCACCGGGATGCCGTAGGTAGGCGCGTGCACCATCATTCCGTCGCCGATGTATATGCCGACGTGCGAGGCATCGGAATAGTAAGTAACCAGGTCGCCGGGCTGCATCTGATCTGTCGACACGGACTGGCCGCCATTGGCGAGAGCCTGGCTGGAGTGCGGCAGTGAGATCCCCGCCTGCTGGAACGACCACATCACCAAGCCTGAACAGTCGAAGGCGCCCGGGCCGGACCCACCCCAGGAGTACTGAGAGCCGATCCGGCTCAGTGCGGCCTGGATCACCGTCGTGGAGTGCGGAGCACCGGGAGGTGCGATGCCGCCCGGGGGAACCCCAATGGGAGGGCCTGGCAGCGGTTCAGGGGCCGGGGGTGCAGCCAGGATCTCCGGATCCTGCGCCGGCGGCGCCGCAGCAGGTGGGACAGCCGGTGGTGGCGGCGGTGGCGGCAACGCCGCGAGCACCTCTCGCTGGTTCGGGGTCAGCGCCTCGTACTGCGACTTAACGATGGCGATCTGCACCTGTAGCTGGCTCTGCTTGGACTGCAGGTCAGCGCGCACCGCCGCGGCCTGCTCGGCTGCCGTTTTCGCTTCGGCGGCCGATGCAGCCGACGCCTGCTCGGCGAGCTGCGTTTGCCTGCCGAGTTCGCGATAGCCGGTCATCTGAGCCTGCATCTCGTGCGCCATCACGCGCTGCACAGCGAGCTGATCAATCAACCCCTGCGGCGATGTGGCGGTCAGCATGGCGTTGAATCCGGAGGGGCGACCACCCATGTACTGAGAGGCTGCCAGCCTGTCGACTGAGTTCTGGAACGTGGCGAGCTGCGCCTGAGTTGATTCCACGGCGGTGACGTCGCTGGCATGCTTAGCTTCGGCCGCGTCCTGGGCCGCCAGCTTGTTGTTCAGATCGAGCTGCGCCGAGTGCATGGCCTCTGTGGTCTGTTCGGCTTGCCGCGACAGCTCGTTGAGTTTTGCCAACGCATCGTCGGCTGGGTCAGCCAAAGAGGGGCCGGCCACTACAGAAATGAAGACCGTGCAACCAGCAAGCAGCCCGATGAGGGGCCGCCAAGCACGACGGATGCTCCGGTAAGCGTTATCGAGCGTCAAGGTTTTGTGTCCTTCAACTGCCGTAACGAGCCGTCTCGAACTCTCTTAGGTCTCGGATAGGTTACGAAACGGCATCGGACTTGTCCAATGGAAGCCGCCAACCTAGCAGGGCATCCTGATAATTGAGTTCACCCTCAGCGCCGAAGCGTGTCGTCAGGCAACGCCTGAGCTACCGTGCCGGTGAATAGGCACCAGCCGCAATCGCGGAGCCATACCCACGTCAGCGAGCGCTTCCAGTGCCCGCCGCTCGTCCTGGAGTAGAGTTCCGGGCACTCCTAGCAAAACATTTACGACGCAATCCTGGCATCCGACGCCGCGGACGGCGCAATCGTCGCAATCGATCTTCACCGTGCCGGTCTCACTTTCCGGACCAGACCATTCAGCTGGCGGCCGCTGTTCCTCTGCCATCGCACTCGTCCTCTCGATCGGAGTCGTCCGCACCGTATCGGCGGGTACCGACAAGTCGGGACTGTGTCGTTGTGCGACCGAGAAACGGATGGGTTGAGCCCGGTTTGTCACATGCGGCGTCTATTTTCAGCGCATGGGCCAGCTGAGCTTTGCCGACGTCGACCCGTTCGCTGACCCAACCTTGCGGGAAACCACGTTCGTCGTCGTCGACCTCGAAACCACCGGAGGCCGGCCCTCGGGCGACAGCCACGACTCGATCACCGAGATCGGAGCGGTAAAAGTTCGCGGCGGTGAGGTGATCGGCGAGTTCGCGACGCTGGTCGACCCGGGGCGGGTTATCCCGCCCCGGATCATCGCTTTGACAGGCATCACCTCGGCCATGGTGTTTGACGCCCCGAAAATTGACGCCGTTCTTCCCTCCTTCCTTGAGTTCTGCCGGGGCGCGGTACTGGTCGCCCACAACGCCGGCTTCGATATCGGGTTTCTGCGCGCAGCAGCTGAACGTAACCAGGTCCCATGGCCCAAACCGCAGGTGCTGTGCACTGTGCGGTTGGCCCGCCGGACGCTTACCCGGGACGAGGCGCCCAGCGTGCGACTGTCCGCGCTCGCGCGGCTCTTCCGCGCGTCGAGCACGCCCACCCACCGCGCACTCGATGACGCGCGTGCCACCGTCGACGTGCTGCACGGCCTCATCGAGCGTGTCGGCAACCAGGGCGTGCACACGTACACCGAGTTGCGCTCGTATCTGCCGGACGTGACACCGGTGCAGCGCAGTAAGCACCATTTCGCCCGGGGCCTGCCGCGGACCCCGGGCGTTTATCTGTTCCGGGGGCCATCTGGTGAGGTGCTCTACGTCGGCAAAGCCATCGATCTGCGCCGGCGGGTGTCGCAGTACTTCAACGGTGCCGATTCCCGGACCCGGATCAAGGAGATGGCATCGCTTGCCACTGCAGTCGATCATGTCGAATGCGCCCATGATCTGGAGGCCGGCGTGCGGGAACTGCGCCTGCTGGCGGCCCACGCACCCCCGTACAATCGTCGGTCGAAGTTCCCTCGGCGCTGGTGGTGGGTGACCCTCACCGATGAAGCCTTTCCACGGTTCATCGTGGTGCGGGCACCACAATCGGGCACTGTGGTGCGTCCGTCCCGGTACGACAGCGCTGTCGGGCCGTTCCGATCACGCGCTGATGCTCTGGAGTCCGCCGCGCTGATAGCACGGTTCACCGGCATACGCACCTGCACCACCCGACTGGGCCGCTCGGCGGTGCACGGATCGGCTTGTCCCGACCGGGAAGTCTCCCCCTGCCCGGCCGTTCGCGATGTCGACGCTGTGGAGTACGCCACCGCGGTGCGAGATGCGCTCGCGCTCATCGACGGTCGCAGGAGCGACCCGCTGGCGGCGGTGCTGGCTTACATCGCCGAGCTGGCCGAGCGAAAACGCTACGAAACCGCCGCACGGCTACGCGACCATGCCGCGGCCACCATTGACGTGCTGTGGCGTGGTCAGCGCCTGCGGGCACTCGCTTCGATCCCCGAAATGGTGGCCGCCAAACCCGACGGCGACCGCGGCTGGCATCTAGCGGTGATCCGCCGCGGCCAGCTAGCAGCCGCCGGAGTCGCTCCCCGCGGAGTACCGCCAATGCCTGTCGTCGACGCCCTCAGCGCCAGCGCGCAGTCGGTCCTGCCGACGGCAGAATCCTCGACCAGCCCGCTGTCCGGGTGGTACCCGCCGGACGGCGGGCTGGTCGAGGAGACGGCACTCCTCGCTCGTTGGCTCGTCCAACCCGAAGTCCGAATCGTGCGCACCGAAGCCGGGTATTGCTCGCCACTCAACGCAGCCGGGCGCTGGTTGCACTGGGCGGCATCTGCCCGCTCGGCCCGCCATGCCGCCGAGCAACTCGCCGCCTCAGAGCTGCTGTGTGAACCGCGCCCAACACGCGAGCAGCTCTTCAGCTCCCCCGGAGTCGATCGCCTCGGTCGCGCGAGCCAAGCCGGACTCCCAGGCCGGGACCCACTGGGCGTCGCTGGATAGCCCGGCGTGGGCGACGAGCGCCCCTGCGGCATTGAGCAGAACCGCATCGCGGACCGGCCCATTCGCTCCACCGAGCACCGCTCTGGCCTCCGCGGCGTTCGATTCGGCGTCGCCACCGACCAAAGCGGTGACCTCAGCGCGCCGGAAGCCGAGCGCGGCTGGGTCAAATGTCAATCGCTCGACGGTGCCAGCCTGCACCCGCCAGATCGTGCTCGTCGTCGTGGTCGTCAGCTCATCGAGCCCGTCGTCGCCGTGCACGACCAATACGCTCGACCCACGCGTCGCGAACACGCCAGCCATTACCTCGGCCAGATCAGCCCACGCGCATCCGATGAGACCCGCGCGCGGAGTGGCCGGATTTGTCAGCGGGCCCAGCAAGTTGAACACCGTCGGCACCCCGATCTCGCGCCGCACCGCACCAGCGTGCCGATAGGACGGGTGGAACTGCGGGGCAAAGGCGAAACCGATGCCGACCTCAGCCACGCTGCGGGCGACCTCATCGGGGCCCAGATCGATGCGCACGCCCAGCGCTTCGAGGGTGTCCGCACCGCCCGACAGCGACGAGGCGGCACGGTTACCGTGCTTGACCACCGGTATCCCCGCTGCGGCCACCACGATCGCCGCCATCGTGGACAAGTTGACCGTGTTGGCGCCGTCACCGCCGGTTCCCACCACATCGACCGTCGCAGTGCCGATCACGTCCGTAGGCACCCGCCGCGCATGCTCAAGCATGATGTCGGCCAGCTCGGTGACTTCCGCCGAAGTTGGGCCCTTCATTTTCATCGACACGCCGAAGGCGGCGATCTGGGCAGGGGTAGCGACTCCCTCCATGACCTGGTCCATCGCCCAGGCCGCATGCCCAGGAGTAAGGGCCTGATCTGTGGTCAATCTGCCGAGAATCGCTGGCCAGGTCGGTGCAGCACCTGATTGCTTGTGCGAAGCCTGGCGCTCGGGCGGAGAGGAAGTCACCAAAAGATTATGACGAATCTCTCCACCCGGGTGGAGTTCAACAACTACAAAGCGTCATACTTGCACCTGTGACGAGCGCTGTAGGGACCTCGGGAACGGCTATCACGTCGCGCGTACATTCGCTGAACCGACCAAACATGGTCAGTGTCGGCACCATCGTGTGGCTCTCCAGCGAGCTGATGTTCTTTGCCGGCCTCTTCGCGATGTACTTCACAGCGCGCTCTCAGGCCGGCGGGGATTGGCCGCCCCCTCCCACCGAATTGAACCTCACCCTCGCGGTGCCGGTCACTCTGGTGCTGATCGCGTCGTCGTTCACCTGCCAGATGGGCGTATTCGCCGCCGAACGCGGTGACGTCTTCGGGCTCCGCCGCTGGTACACCTTGACCTTTTTCATGGGTCTGTTCTTCGTCCTCGGCCAAGGCTACGAATACCTGCACCTCATCGAACACGGGACCACCATTCCGGGCAGCGCCTACGGCTCTGTCTTCTATCTTGCGACCGGTTTCCATGGTCTCCACGTAGTCGGTGGTCTGATCGCGTTCGTCTTGCTGCTAGTACGCACCCGAATGAGTAAGTTCACCCCTGCACAAGCCACGGCGGCGATCGTCGTCTCGTACTACTGGCACTTCGTCGACATCGTGTGGATCGCCCTTTTCGCCGTTATCTACTTCGTTCGATGACAGAATGATCCGAAAAGCCTCTGAGAACCGGTCGATGAGAAGGGGTTCGATGACCAGCAAATCCCGCCGTCGGCTGCGCCGACGCCTGTCGGCAGCACTACTTCTGCTGACCGGACTGGCGGTCGCCGGTGGCCTAGCGGCCACTCTTACGCCGTCGCCGCAGGTGGCTGTCGCCGACGAGTCGGCCTCGGCAATGCTGCGCAAGGGCCAGCAGCTCTTCGACACGTCGTGCGTCACTTGCCATGGTGTCAACCTGCAGGGCGTCTTCGATCGTGGCCCCAGCCTCATTGGGGTCGGCGAAGCGGCCGTGTACTTCCAGGTGTCGACCGGCCGGATGCCCGCGATGCGTGGCGGGGCGGAGTCGCCGGAGAAACCACCGCACTTCGACGAGGCCCAGATCGACGCACTCGGAGCCTACGTTCAGGCTAACGGTGGCGGGCCGGTGGTACCCCGCGACGAAAACGGCCACATTGCACAGCAATCCCTGATCGGCGACGACGTCGCCCGGGGCGGTGACCTGTTCCGGCTCAATTGCGCGTCGTGCCACAACTTCACCGGCAAGGGCGGCGCGCTTGCCTCCGGGAAGTACGCACCCGATCTCGGTGACGCCAACCCGGCCCAGATATACACCGCCATGCTGACGGGCCCGCAGAACATGCCCAAGTTCTCCGACCGGCAACTGAATCCGGAGGAGAAGCGCGACATCGTGGCCTACGTCCGAGAGGCAGCCAAGACGCCGACGCCCGGCGGCCTTGGATTGGGTGGCTTCGGCCCCCCCGCTGAAGGAACGGTGATCTGGATCGTTGGAATGGTGGCCGCCATCGTCGCTGCCCTCTGGATCGGAGCACGGGCATGAGTGCGGACCACCGCGACCCCACCAACGCCGAACTCGCCGAGATGTCAGAGGAGGAGCTGCTCGAACTGGGCGGCAAACTCGACGGCGTCGAGATCGTATACAAGGAACACCGCTGGCCGGTCTCCGGAACAAAGGCCGAAAAACGCGCCGAGCGGACGGTCACTTACTGGCTATTATTCGCTGGGTTCTGCGGTCTGGCGCTGCTGCTGATCTTCCTGTTCTGGCCCTGGGAGTACCAGCCCTACGGATCCTCGGGTGAGTTCCTTTACTCGCTGGCCACCCCGCTCTACGGTCTCACGTTCGGCTTGTCAGTTCTGGCGATCGGCGTCGGCGCCGTTCTGTTCCAGAAGAAGTTCATCCCCGAAGAGATCGCCATCCAGGACCGCCACGACGGCCGGTCCCCCGAAGTCGACCGCAAGACCATCGCCGCCAACCTCGGTGATGCGCTGGACGGCTCAACACTCAAGCGCCGCAAGCTGATCGGCCTCTCACTAGGCATCGGGTTCGGCGCTTTCGGCTTGGGCACCCTGGTGGCATTCACGGGCGGGCTGATCAAGAATCCATGGAAGCCCGTCGTTCCTACCGCCGAGGGCAAGAAGGCGGTGTTGTGGACCTCGGACTGGACCCCAAGGTTCCACGGCGAAACCATCTACCTCGCTCGGGCCACGGGCAACGCCGGTGACTCGCCGTTCATCAAGATGCGGCCCGAAGACATCGACGCCGGCGGTATGGAGACGGTCTTTCCCTGGCGCGAGTCCGACGGCGACGGCACGACGGTCGAGTCTGAGCACCACCTGACCACGGTCGCCTACGGTGTGCGCAATCCGGTCATGCTAATTCGCATCAGGCCGGCCGATATGTCTCGCGTCGTCAAGCGACAAGGCCAGGAAAGTTTCAACTTCGGCGACTTGTTCGCCTACACCAAGGTGTGCTCGCATCTGGGCTGCCCGTCCTCGCTGTACGAGCAACAGACCTACCGCATCCTGTGCCCCTGCCATCAGTCGCAGTTCGACGCGTTGCACTTCGCCAAGCCGATCTTCGGTCCGGCTGCCCGCGCATTGGCGCAGCTGCCGATCACCATCGACCAGGACGGCTACCTGGTCGCCAACGGCGACTTCATCGAACCCGTCGGACCGGCATTCTGGGAGCGCACGTCATGAGCCCACGACCGAACTTGGCCGAAATCGCCGCCAAACAGGGCGACGCGATCGATTCGCGGTACCACCCGTCGGCTGCGGTTCGCCGGCAGCTCAACAAGGTGTTCCCCACCCACTGGTCGTTCCTACTAGGTGAGATCGCGCTTTACAGCTTCGTCGTACTGCTCATCACCGGGGTCTGGCTGACATTGTTCTTCGACCCCTCGATGGCCCACGTCACCTATGAGGGGGTGTACCAACCGATGCGCGGCATACAGATGTCGCGTGCCTACGAGACGGCCCTCGACATCAGCTTCGAGATCCGCGGCGGGCTGTTCGTGCGTCAGGTTCACCACTGGGCGGCGCTTCTGTTCGCGGCGTCGATTATGGTCCACCTGGCCCGCATCTTCTTCACCGGCGCCTTCCGCAGACCTCGGGAGGCGAACTGGGTAATCGGTTCACTTCTGTTCATCCTGGCGATGTTCGAAGGATTCTTCGGCTACTCCCTTCCCGACGATCTGCTCTCGGGAACCGGGGTGCGTGCCGCCGCCTCCTCGATCACGTTGGGAATACCACTCATCGGCACCTGGATCCACTGGGCACTGTTCGGCGGTGACTTCCCCGGCGAAATCATCATCCCGCGGCTGTACGCCTTACACATCCTGCTGATCCCCGCGATCATGCTGGCGCTCATCGGCGCCCACCTGGCCCTGGTGTGGTTCCAGAAGCACACCCAATTCCCCGGCCCCGGCCGCACCGAAACCAACGTCGTTGGTGTGCGCGTCATGCCGGTGTTCGCGGTGAAGGGCGGCGCGTTCTTCGCCGTCACGGTCGGGCTCCTCGGCTTGATGGGTGGGCTACTGCAGATCAACCCGATCTGGACTCTCGGCCCGTACAAACCATCCCAGGTCTCGGCGGGCAGCGCGCCGGACTTCTACATGATGTGGACCGACGGACTGTTACGCGTCTGGCCGGACTGGGAGTTCTACCCGTGGGGCCACACGATTCCCCAGAGCAATTGGGTCGTGGTGGGTATGAGCCTGATCCTCGGCCTGCTGACCGTCTACCCGTTCCTGGAACGAAAATTTTCCCGCGACGACGCTCACCACAACCTGTTGCAGCGTCCTCGGGACGCACCGACACGCACCGCGGTGGGCTCGGCGGCGATCGCCTTCTACCTCGTGTTGACGTTCATGTGCATGAACGACATCATCGCGCTGAAGTTCCATATCTCGCTGAATGCGACCACCTGGATCGGCCGCGTCGGCATCGTGTTGGTGCCTGCGATCGTGTACTTCCTCGCTTACCGCTGGTGTGTTGGACTGCAGCGCAGTGACCGCGACGTGCTCGAGCATGGCGTCGAGACCGGCATCATCAAGCGACTCCCGCACGGTGCCTACGTCGAATTGCACCAACCGCTCGGGCCCGTCGACGAGCACGGTCACCCGATTCCGCTGGATTACCAAGGTGCGGCATTGCCCAAGCGGATGAACAAGCTGGGTTCCAGCGGCGCGCCCGGGTCGGGCAGCTTCCTCTATGGCGATCCTCCCGCCGAGAACGAGGCACTCACCACGGCCGAACACGCTGCCGAGCACCGGGCCCTCACCGCATTGAAAGAGCACCAGGATTCGACCAGCGCGTCCAGCGACTCCGACGACTCGCCCAACGGCCAGCAATAGGAGGAGACCGCGACGCCATCAATCTGCTTCGGCCGGCAAGGCCGTGGGGGATGGGTTGGCCTATGTCAGTGTCGGTGGGAGCCGGTGTAAGTCGACGCCAGTCGCTGTCAGCTAACCTCAATCGGCGTCAGTGATGAGGATGCGGAGTTCACGCAGTCCGTACCACGGGATCCCTACCATCCCCAGCGTGATCGCGCCGGCGATGCCGTAAGGCACCCAGGCGACGGTATCGCTGCCGACAGCCATCAGGTAGGTCGACACCGCGATCAGTAGCGTAGCGAAACCCATGGCAAATGCAATTCCCGCGGAGCACCGCAGCCACAGCTGATCGATCGCGGCCGCTGGGTGCGCGTGCGGCTCAGCCGGTAGCGGACCGCCGGGCTCGGGCGCCACTGCCGGAGTCACCCTCAACTTCTCGGTGGGCGCATCGGCGTCGGGTGCCGGAGCCTGAGCCTCCGGCGCCGGGGCCTGAGATTCCAGCGCCGGAGCCTCCGGCGCAGCAACCTGAGCTTGTGGCTCGGGGGCGGATCCCACCAGGGCGGCGCGGCGTGCACGCAGAAGCAGCGGCACCGCCGCCACGATCACCGCCGCGGAGACCGCGATGACAGTGTAGAGGATCCAGGGGGTAGCCGACTCGCCGCTGGACACGGTGTGCCCACGGGACAGGTCAACCAGCGCCACTATCGCCGCCACCCCCGCCCCGAGTGCCGCCAGCCAAACAGCTGCAGAGCTGCCGAGCAAGATGCGGTCGATCCGGTCCACCTCAGAAAGGTCGAAGCCAGAGGTCTGTGGCGAGCGGTCTGCGTTATCAATGAGGTATGTCATCAGCTGTGTGATCTGCCTAGCAACTTGTCTTTGCGGCGTTGTTGGTGTTCGACGACAGTACAGCGCCGTCGCTCGTCGTGATCGAGCAGTTCAGCCGGCTCACCAAGAACAGGCTTGACGCTCGCACGGAACCGACCTCAGACTGCGAGATGGGGGTGACCGTCAGCGACCACGGGATGTAGACGTTGCGCTGCGTACGGCTGCGGCCGGACGCGTCGACGTACGTCACGGAGATAATGTCGCCGGGCGCCTTCGTGCCGGTGACGGAGTAGGTGACCTGCCGTGGGCCCGCCCGCGTAGCCGGCGCAGGCGGCGGCGCCTCGGTGGCCGGCGGTGGAGGCGGCGCCTCTTCGACGACCGGCGGTGGGGGCGGTGGCGGCTCGGTGACCGTTATTGTCTCGGGCGGCGGCGGGGGCTCCTCACTCGTGGCGGGCGGCGGAGGCGGCGGAGGCGGCGGAGGCGTAGTAGCGATGATCTCGTCCTGGACGGGTGGCGCCGATTTGGTGGTCGTCTCAGGCGTCGCCAGGCTGTCGGTGTCGGTACGAGTCACCAATACCGACACCGAGACGACCAGAGCGACTGCCGCGACGATCGCGACAACGCCGACGACCCATGGCCACCGAGGTGGTGGGACCTGCGGCTCGCCGACATCGGCTGCGGGGTCGTAGTTCTCGTAGTCGTAGAGCGATGCGTCGGCGGGCAAATAGGGGCTGCTGCCAAACTGCTCGGACTCCGGCGCCGAATACGCCTGCGAGTAGTGGTCGGTGTCGTCTGGGTCTGAACTGGCGCTGCTGTCACGCGAGGCTCCTGCAGCCCCCAGTGCCGGTTCGTCCGACGATGGCTGGCCACCAGGCTCCACACCTGGGAGATCAGCCCCGTCAGGGTCCCGTCCCGGGGGATTCAGCCCGCTCATCTCCGTCCATCCTTCTCGACAGCTTCTCCGACAGCGGTGGTGCACTCAGCGGCCCACAACGCCTGGGCAACACTACCCAAAGGAGGCATCTGAACAGGCCGCTCAGCGCGCGGTCCGGGCGAACTCATAACCGGATTGTGACCTTGTTGGGGACCCGTGTCGACAGCAGGCATCGGCAACGGCTCAGTGCTTCTCGGCTCCCGTGTGGTACTCGAAAACCAGGCCGGCCACCGAAGCCAGCACGAAGCAGACACCCCCAACAACCAGCCACGACAACCACATCGCCAGGCCGACCGCAGTGATCGAGACTGACAAGGCAATGAATACCGGCCACCAGCTGTGCGGGCTGTAGAAGCCCAGCTCGCCGGCCCCATCGGCGATCTCGGCGTCCTCGTAGTCCTCGGGCCGGGTGTCCAGACGCCGTGCGACAAACCGGAAGAACGTGCCGGTGATCAACGTGAGGCCGGTGGTCAGCGCGAGTGCGGTAGTACCCGCCCATTCGATACCGCCCAGCGCGAACATCGCCGTCAGAACGCCGTACACGATGGTTGTCAGCGCGAAGAAGACGGTCAGGAACTCAAACAACCTGGCTTCGATGTGCATGTGCCGTCCTACCTACTCGCCTCTGGGACCTGCGGCGCCTGCTCTCCGCGGCGGGTGTCGAACGGTTCGGTAGAGATCGCCAGCGGCGGCTGGTTAATCGCCTGCAGCGCCTCGGCGTTCGCCTTTCCGGCTATGCGCTGGTCAAGGTAGGCTTTGAAATCGTTGGGCTCGACTACCCGTAGCTCGAAGTTCATCATCGAGTGATACGTGCCGCACATCTCGGTACACCGGCCGACGAACGCGCCGGTCTCGTAGATTTCGCTGACCTGGAAAATGTTGTCGGAGTTGTTTTGCGCCGGGTTGGGCAATACGTCCCGCTTGAAGAGAAACTCCGGCACCCAGAAACCGTGGATCACGTCGGCCGCCGCCAGCTGGAATTCGATCCGCTTGCCGGCGGGCACCACCAGAACCGGGATCTCCGTCGAGGAACCGAGCGTCTCGACCTTGTCGAAATTCAGGTAGGTGCGGTCCTCGGGATTGAGGCCGCGGATCGCACCGACGACCTCCTCACCGTGGCTGTCAACACCCTCCGGCTTGGAGGCCATGGCCTTCTTGCGCTCGTTATCGGTGCCGTCGTAGGTGAACGTGCCATCGGCGAAGTCGACCTTCTGGTAGCCAAACTTCCAGTTCCACTGGAAGGCGGTGACGTCGATCACGACCTCGGGGTTGGGGTCCTTGTGAAGCATCCGCTCCTGCACCACGACCGTGAAGTAGAACAACACCGAGATGATCAGGAACGGGGTTACGGTGAGCGCCAGTTCAGCCGGCATGTTGTAGCCGAACTGACGTGGCAGTTCCGGGTCATCCTTCTTCTCGCGGTGGAAAGCCACAGTCCAGAACAACAGTATGTAGACGAGAGCGCCAACGACGAGAGCGGCGATCATCGAGCCGATCCACAGTTCACGATTGAGGTGCGCCTCAGGTGTGATGCCTCTGGGCCACCCCAGTCCCAGCCCCTCAGACCAACTGCACCCGCTGAGCAGAACCGCAGTCCCGCCCAAGAGCACCGACACTGCCACCAACTTCAGGCCGCGAGCGGACACGTTGGCGCCTCCTCGAAATCTCGGGGCAGTCGATGGACCGACGGGCGGTCAGCCGACTGCACTGAATACTACGCAGCGTAGACCACCCCGTGGGAATGAGGTGGAGCGACCGGGGAATGTGTCGGCACCAAATCTCTGCGCACCAGCCCGATTAGGCATACTGACGCAGTGTGCGGATTACTGGCGCTGGTAACCGACCCCTCCCACGAGGTGTCCCCCACCATCGTCGATGCCGTTTCCGGCGCTACCGCCCTGATGCGCCACCGAGGTCCCGACGAACCTGGGACCTGGAATGACACCATTGGAGCCGGGCCGGCCGCGAGTCAGATCGTCCTAGGCTTCAACCGTCTGTCGATCATCGACATCGCCCACAGTCACCAGCCACTTCAGTGGGGGCCGGCCGAAACGCCGGACCGCTACGTGATGGTGTTCAACGGCGAGATTTACAACTACCTGGAGCTACGGGAACAGCTGACCGCCGAGTACAAGGCCGTCTTCCACACCGACGGCGACGGCGAGACGATCTTGGCTGCCTACCACTATTGGGGAACCGAGGCGCTGGTGCGGCTGCGGGGCATGTTCGCTTTCGCGCTATGGGACGGTGTCGAGCAGGAATTGTTCTGCGCGCGGGATCCATTCGGCATCAAACCGCTGTTCATGGCGACAGGGCCCGGTGGCACCGTGGTCGGCAGCGAGAAGAAGTGCCTCCTTGAGGTGGCTGACCCGCTGGGAATCGATCTCACCATCGACAGACGCGCCATTCAGCATTACACGGTGCTGCAGTACGTGCCCGAACCCGAGACCTTGCACCAAGGCGTCCGCAGACTCGAGTCGGGCAGCTATGCGCGCCTGCGGCCTGGCAAGCAGCCGCAAGTCGGGCGTTACTTCACACCGCGCTTCGATGCAGTACCTTTTAGCGCTAGTTCGGCGCCTCGCTCAACTGCTGGTTCGGCGCAGCATAGCGAGCAGCAGCGTTACGACGAGATCACCGCGGTGCTTGAGGATTCGGTGGCCAAACACATGCGTGCCGATGTCACGGTTGGGGCATTTCTGTCCGGCGGCATCGACTCGACGGCCATCGCGGCGCTGGCCATGCGGCACAACCCAAGATTGATCACGTTCACTACCGGCTTCGAACGCAAAGGGTTCTCAGAGGTTGACGTTGCCGTGGCATCCGCCGAAGCCATCGGCGCCCGGCATGTGACCAAGGTCGTCAGCCAGGCCGAATTTGTCGCCGCGCTTCCGGAGATCGTCTGGTACCTAGACGAACCCGTCGCCGACCCGGCGCTGGTACCGCTATTCTTCATCGCCCGGGAGGCGCGCAAACACGTCAAGGTCGTGCTCTCCGGCGAAGGTGCCGACGAATTGTTCGGCGGCTATACGATCTATCGGGAGCCGCTGTCGCTGAAGCCATTTGATTACCTGCCGCGTGGCCTTCGTAAGTCCGTGGGGAAGATGGCCGGTCCACTGCCGCAGGGCATGCGGGGCAAAGGGCTGCTCCACCGTGGTTCGCTGACCCTCGAAGAGCGTTATTACGGGAATGCGCGGAGCTTCTCCGACGAACAGCTGCGCGCGGTGTTGCCACGATTCCGCGACGACTGGATCCACACCGACGTGACTGCCCCGGTTTACGCGCTGTCGCGGGGCTGGGACCCGGTGGCCCGCATGCAACATATTGACCTGTTCACGTGGTTACGCGGCGACATCCTGGTCAAGGCCGACAAGATGACGATGGCTAATTCACTGGAGCTGCGGGTTCCGTTCCTGGACCCTGAGGTGTTCGCGGTGGCCTCGCGGCTACCGTACGGCCAGAAGATCACCAGGGCCACGACAAAATACGCGCTGCGCCGCGCACTCGAGCCGATCGTGCCCGCGCATGTACTCAATCGGCCCAAGCTCGGCTTCCCCGTGCCGATCCGGCACTGGCTGCGTGCCGGCGAGCTGTTGGATTGGTCGTACTCGATGATCGATGCTTCTGCGGCCGGCGAGCTGATCGACTTGGCCGCAGTCCGGGCGATGCTGGACGAACACCGCAGCGGAGAAACCGATCAAAGTCGGCGACTGTGGACCATGCTGATCTTCATGCTGTGGCACGCGATCTTCGTCGAGGAAAGCGTGACGCCCGAGATCAGCGAACCGACCTACCCTGTCCAGCTCTAGGATCAGGGGATTCTCGCAGTTGGCGATGCATCAGGCCAAAGCCGCTGCGGCTATCTGTCGGCGCCAAGCGCCTCCGTGATTTCCTGCCCGGCTGCCGCGCCGTAGGCGCCGCTCAGCCGCGGCAGCGCCGAGCTGGGGTCCCACGACCACTCTTGGGGCCCTGGCGCCTCAAGCACCAGGGTCGCCACCAAACAGGCCAGCTGGGCTGCCCGCTCCAGCGACAACCCGGCATCACGCCCGGTGAGAAACCCGGCGCGGAATGCATCGCCGATACCGGTTGGATCCTCTTGGTGGGTCTCGGGGACCACGTCGACGTGGATGAATGTCCCGTCGCACCCAACGATATCCACGCCGTTCTCACCCAGGGTCGTGATGCGCAGCTGGATCTGATTCATCACCTCCACCTCCGACCACCCGGACTTCTGTAGCAGCAAGTCCCATTCGTAGTCGTTGGTGAACAGATATGTCGCCCCATCGATGAGCTGGCGGATCTCCTCGCCGGACAATCGGGCCAACTGCTGGCTCGGGTCGGCAGCGAAAGCCAGGCCGAGTGACCGGCATTCCTCGGTATAGAGGAGCATCGCTTCGGGGTCGTTTGCGCCGATGATGACGAGATCTGTTGCCCCGGTTTGGGATACGACGTCAGCCAACTTGATATCGCGGGCCTCTGACATGGCTCCGGGGTAGAACGAGGCGATCTGGGCCATATCCTCGTCGGTGGTGCACACGAACCTGGCCGTGTAGGCCGACTCCGAGACGAGCACGCTGTCGCAGTTCACCCCGTTGGACGTGAGCCATTGTTGATACTCGTCGAAATCCTTGCCTACCGCCGCCACCAGCACCGGACTACCACCCAGCACGCCCATCGCGAACGCCATGTTTCCCGCGACACCACCGCGATGCACCACGAGATCGTCGACGAGAAAGCTCAGCGACACCTTCTGTAGGTGTTCGGGAAGGAGTTGCTCGGAAAACCGACCGGGGAAGCGCATCAAATGATCGGTTGCGATCGATCCGGTCACCGCAATGGTCACAGGGGCCCACCCTTCATGTCTCAGTAACACCCTCGATTCTCTACCCCCAGGTACTCGACGGAGGGCATGGAGAACGTCGCTCACCCTACTGCCGACCACTGAGACGATCCTCAGTCGCCCCTACCGACGGCCGACGACCGTGCTGGCACCCACCTCAGGTGCGCTAGCCTGCCTACAAGTGCCCGCCGGCCAATCTGAATGCCAGAGAATCCGACCGAACTCCCCGGGAGCAATTTATGTCTGGTCCGTACCCGCCCCCATATGGCGTTGGACCGGTCGGCCCGAACGTGAGCCCGGAAAGCTTTCCGCAGTCCCACCCCTCGGCGCAGCCCTACCCCAACGCCGGCATCGACGCGACGTACCCGGGAGCGCTGCCTCCGCCGGTTCAGTATCCGCGCCCCAATCGTGGCAAGTGGCTCATCGCGGCCGCCGCGGCCCTCGTTGTCGTCGTGTTCGTCGGCGTGATCGTCGCGGCGGCCCTCACGGGCGGCGGGGAGAAACCCAGCTCCAGCGGGCTGCTCACCGAGGCTTCAGCACGTGTGGCGATTCAAGAATATCTGGACGCACTCTCAAACGGCGATGACGAGACCGTGGCCCGAAATATCCTTTGCGGGCTGTTCGACGCGGCCAAGGAGCGCCGATCAGACCTCGCGCTCGCCGGCCTGTCCAGTGATGCGTTCCGCAGGCAGTACAGCATCGCCGAGGTGACCTCGATAGACAAGATGGTGTCGTTGTCTCCATCGCAGGCTCAGGTGCTGTTCACGATGCGGGTGGAGCCGGCGCGCAACCGAAGGGGGGATCAGCCCCAGAAGGAAGAAGAACAGGCCATCGCTCAATTGTTGTCGGTCGACGGCGGGATTCTGGTTTGCTCCTACCTGCCGCGGACCACCGGTCAGTACTGATCGGCCGGTGACCAGGCAGCCTCAGGCCGCCGACGAATCGGCCGACGAGCCGCAGCCGACACAGCGCCGCAGCGTTGCCAGGCAATCAGTTGAACGAATCGCCGCAGGCGCATGAGCCGCTGGCGTTGGGGTTGTCAATCGTGAAGCCCTGCTTCTCGATGGTGTCGACGAAATCGATGCTCGCACCCTGCACGTAAGGCGCACTCATCCGGTCCACCGTGAGCGCTATGCCGCCGAACTCCACGGTCAAGTCGCCGTCGAGAGCGCGGTCGTCGAAGAACAGGTTGTAGCGAAGGCCGGCGCATCCGCCCGGTTGTACGGCAATCCGCAGCGCCAGGTCGTCGCGGCCCTCTTGATCCAGCAGTGCCTTGGCCTTGGCCGCCGCAGCATCAGTCAGGATCACGCCGTGGGCCTCGGTAGCTTGACCAGCCTGCACTGCTGATTCGTCCTGAACAGTCATGAAATCTCCTGAGTGGATGGACATGGGTGGAGTGGCTCCCTAGCCGTGGAAGATCTCGCTCACCTTCCTCAACGGTACCTTGTTTCGCCGGTATTCCCCATTGCTCGCCATGCCTTGCTCACCACGTCGACGCCACCACCGACGCCAGACCGGTGAGTTGGTTGGCCGCATCCTCGATCGCGCGATGCAGCGACCCGGCATGGTCGGTGATGGAGAATGCAGCGGCGATGCCGGCAGACTGTAGCGCGGATTTCTCCAGAGCAAGTTGTCCTGCCAGCACGAGCACTGGGATTTGGCGTGAGCGCGCGCCCGCAGCCAGCCCACTGACGACCTTGCCATGCAGGGATTGGTCATCGAAGCGTCCTTCTCCGGTGATGATCAGGTCGGCGCTGGCGACATCGTCGGCGAGCGCGGTACGTTCGGCGATAATCGCCGTTCCCGATACGCGACGGCCCCCGAGGGCGATCAGGGCTGCGCCGATCCCGCCGGCGGCGCCCGCGCCCGCGTCGTCGCTGACCATGCGCCCGGCAATCACCGCTAGCTCCTCGGCCCAAGAGGTCAGGCGGCCCTCGAGGATCGCTACGGCGCCGGGGTCGGCGCCCTTCTGCGGCCCGAACACCGCCGCCGCGCCCTTCGGGCCGAGAAGTGGGTTTTCGACGTCGCTGGCAGCAATGACCTCGAGACCGTCGAAGAGCGCCCGCGCGGCGGCCAACCCGCCCAGCACCTCCATCATGCCGCGGCCACCATCGGTGCAGGCACTGCCCCCGAGACCGACGACGATACGGCCGGCGCCGGCCTCCCGGGCAGTGGCGATTAGCCGACCGACTCCCCTGCTGTGCGCGTCGAGTGCTGTACGCACCGTTGGTGGCTCGCCGAGCAGCGCGAGGCCGCAGGTCTGCGCGCATTCGATGTAGGCGGTGACCGGTGGGGCACAGTCAAGAAGCCACAGTGCCTCGACGTCGTCGTCGAGCGGCCCGCTGACTCGAACGGTGTGCACCTCGCCGAATCGACTGGCCAGCACCTCCACGAACCCGGGTCCTCCGTCGGATTGCGGCGCCAGGGTGAGTCGGTCCGCGGGCCGGGAACTGCGCCAACCCCGCGCGATGGACTGAGCAGCCTGTGCCGCGGTGAGACTGTCTCCGAAGCAGTCCGGGGCGATCAGCACGCTGCGGGGGGTGGCCCCGTTGGTGTCGGTGTCACTGCTCGCCATCACGGCAGACTAGAGCCTGCCTTGGCGAACCGCATGCCGGGGGCGGATCGGCCTCGCAGTTCGCCGGACGGGCGCGGCGAAGTAACCTGGCAGTGTGAAACTGCTGGGCCGCAACAATGATGATCCCGAGGGTTCCCGGGACGACGGGGGCACGGTGCCCACCGACGACCGCGACGATGCCATGTCCGATGCTAGGCCCGACGGCTCGTCCGGCCAACGTGCCACCACGGCTCCAAAGGGCAAGCCGACTCCCAAGCGCAGTGAGGCCAGCCGAAAGCGTGGCCCAGTGGCGCCTGCCCCGTTGAACAGCGCGGAGGCCCGGCGGCGCCGTAAGGAACTGGGTGGCCCGAAGTTGTCCCGCGGGGAGAAGAAGGCGCAGCGCTCCGAGCGGCGCACGGTCATGTCGCAGCGCCGAGAGAGGATGATGGCCGGCGAGGCCGCCTACCTGCTGCCTCGAGACCAGGGGCCGGTCCGCAAATACGTGCGCGACGTGGTGGATTCGCGGCGCAATATTCTCGGCCTGTTCATGCCATCTGCACTCGGGCTGGTTTTTGTGATGCTGGCGGTACCTTCCGTACAAGTGCAACAGCTGCTGTCACCGGCAATGCTGGTGCTGGTTCTCATCATGGTCATCGATGGCTTCGTGCTGGGCCGCAGGGTGAACCGCCTGGCGGATGAGAAGTTTGGGGAAAACTCCGAATCGGGTTGGAAGCTAGGCTTCTACGCTGCTAGCCGAGCCTCGCAGCTTCGCCGGATGCGCGCGCCGCGACCTCAGGTCGAACGCGGCGCCCGCGTCGTGTGACGCCGCCGGTGAGTTACTTTCCCGCCGTTCCCACGCCTGATCCCGAAGCTGCGGCGGCTGCACGGGAGCGGCAGACCAAATTAACGAAACCGCTCGGTGCGTTGGGTCGCCTCGAGGACCTCTCTGCGTGGGTGGCGGCTTGCCAAGGTGCATGTCCCCCAAAACAATTCGACCAGGTTCGGGTGGTGGTGTTCGCAGGGGATCACGGTGTCGCTGCCAACGGGGTATCTGCGTACCCCGCCGAGGTCACCGCAGCGATGGTGGCGAACTTCGATGCGGGCGGCGCCGCAGTCAACGTGCTTGCCGCCCTGGCCGGCGCGAGCGTTCGAGTCGCCGACATCGCCGTCGATACCGCCGAGCCGCTGTCCCCCGCGATCGGCGGCCACAAGGTTCGCCGCTCTAGCGGCAACATCGCCGTGGTAGACGCGCTGACACCAGACGAGGTGGTCGAGGCAATCGAGGGGGGACGACACATCGCCGATGAGGAGGTCGACGCCGGTGCCGACCTGCTGATCGCCGGTGACATGGGGATCGCGAACACCACGGCTGCGACCGCCCTGGTCGCCGCGTTGACTGACACCGAGCCGGTCGTGGCGGTCGGCAGAGGTACTGGAATCGACGACGCAGGTTGGGGACGCAAGACGGCCGCGGTTCGCGACGCCCTATTCCGGACGCGCAGGCTTTCGGCGGATCCCATTGCTTTGCTGAAGACTTGCGGTGGCGCCGACTTGGCCGCCATAACCGGATTTTGTGCTCAGGCTGCGATTCGACGCACTCCAGTGCTGCTCGACGGTGTCGTAGTGACGGCTGCAGCGCTGGTAGCCGAAAGACTCGCGCCCGGTGCCAACCAGTGGTGGCAGGCCGGTCACCGCTCAACCGAACCAGCGCATTCACTTGCCTTACGCAGCCTGGAATTGGAGCCCATCGTCGATCTCGAAATGCGGCTGGGCGAAGGGACCGGGGCCTTGGTCGCGCTACCCGTCCTGCGTGCCGCCGTCGGCACGCTTGCGTCGATGGCGACCTTTGAAGAAGCCGGCATGGATACATGATCGCCTCTGTCGCAGGCGCTTTCGCATTTGCGACGGTTTTACCCACGCCGTTAAGGCGCACAGCACAGGTCGGCCGCGGAGTACTGACCGCGCTTCCGGTCACTGGTATCGCCCTGGGAGCACTGGCCG
>DAOUYK010000086.1 GCA_030666145.1 Mycolicibacterium sp.
TGAGTTCGACGGGCGGGGTCACCCTCGTCATTCGAGGAATCCTCTGCGCGCGTCCCCGGGAGCCGACTGTGGCTCCAACTTCTTCAACCGTTCCGACGAAGACAGTTGCCACGGAACCGAAGTCACCATGACGTTGGGTTCGAACAGGAGTCGACCCTTGAGTCGCAACGCACTCTGGTTGTGCAGCACCTGTTCCCACCAATGGCCCACCACATACTCAGGGATGAATACGGTGACGACTGTGCGCGGCGAATCCTTGCCCACCCGTTTGACGTAGTCGATTACGGGCCGGGTGATCTCCCGGTACGGCGACGCGATCACCTTCAGCGGCACGCTGGTATCGCTGCGTTCCCACTTATGCACCAACGCGCGAGTTTCGGCATCGTCCACGCTGACGGTGATGGCCTCCAGCATGTCTGGCCTGGTGGCCCGCGCGTAGGCCAGCGCGCGCAACGTCGGCAGGTGCAGGTTGGACACCAACACGATCGCGTGGTTGCGACTGGGCAACACAACGTCCCCGGCCTCGGCTGAGCGCAGTTCGAGCTCGCGGCTGACCGACGCGTAATGGCGGTGAATGAGCTTCATGATTGCGAACAGCGCACCCATCGCCAGGATCGCGATCCATGCTCCGGTCACGAACTTGGTGACGACCACGATGATGAGCACGGTTCCGGTACAGAGGAATCCGATGATGTTGATCATCTTGGCGCGGTTCATCCGGGAGCGGGCAGCCACGTCGGTTTCGTTGCGCAGCAGCCGGTTCCAGTGCCGCACCATTCCCATCTGACTAAGGGTGAACGCCACGAACACCCCTACGATGTAGAGCTGGATCAACGCGGTGACATGCGCCTGGAACACCACTACGAATGCGATGGCCCCGAAGGTCAAGAACAGGATTCCGTTGGAGAACGCCAATCGGTCGCCACGCGTGTGCAGCTGACGGGGCAGGAAACGGTCCTGCGCCAAAATCGATCCGAGCACCGGAAAACCGTTGAACGCGGTGTTGGCGGCCAGCACCAAAATGAGCGCCGTGACGCCGGCGATCAGGAAGAGGCCGATCGGCATGTCGTGGAACACCGCGTCAGCAAGCTGCGTCACCAACGTTTTCTGTCGGTAGTTTTCGGGCGCGCCGATGAGTTGTTCCTGCGGCCGGTCCGCGACCTGCACGCCGGTTGCCTTGGCCAGCATGATGATCCCCATGAACAGCGTGACAGCGATGACGCCCAGCAGCAGCAGTGTCGTGGCGGCATTGCGGGACTTGGGTTTGCGGAACGCCGGAACGCCGTTACTGATCGCCTCGACACCAGTCAGCGCTGCACTGCCCGACGAGAATGCCCGGGCAACAAGAAACAGCAGCGCAAAGCCCACGATGTCGCCGTTCTCGGCGTGCATCTCGAAGTCCGCGGATTCAGCGCGCAGCGGCTCACCCAGCACAAAGATCTGGAAGAACCCCCAGGCCAGCATGAGGTACATGCCGATCATGAACGCGTAAGTCGGAAATGCGAATGCAGTCCCCGATTCGCGGATACCGCGCAGGTTCAGCGATGCGAGAACCAGGATTACCGCCACCGCGAACCACACCTTGTGCTGGTCGACGAACGGCACCGCCGACCCGATGTTCGACATCGCCGCCGACATCGACACCGCCACCGTCAACACGTAATCCACCAGCAACGCGCTGGCGACGGTGAGTCCGGCGGTGGGGCCGAGGTTGGTGGTCGCCACCTCGTAGTCGCCGCCCCCTGAGGGGTATGCGTGCACATTCTGCCGGTTGCAAGCGATCACAATGAGCATCACTGCGGCCACCGCAAGGCCGATCCACGGCGTCATCGTGTAGGCCGACAGCCCCGCCACCGACAGCACTCGGAAGATCTCCTCGGGTGCGTAGGCCACCGAGGACAACGCATCGGAGGCGAAGACCGGCAGAGCTATCCGCTTTGGCAGCAGAGTGTGGGACAGCTTGTCACTGCGGAATGGCCGACCCAGCACCAGCCGCCGTGCGGCGGTAGAAAGCTTGGACACGAGTGCCAAGAGTAAGCCCGAAAGCCGTCGCCCGTGGGACAGCGGTAGCGTTCTGCAGTGCGCGGGTACTGCAGCAGCAGTTTGGGAGGGCAACGTCTGTTCGGGCGGGAAGGGACCGTGAAGTGCGTGTAGTGGTGATGGGATGCGGCCGGGTGGGCGCGTCCCTATCGGACAGCCTGGCCAGGATCGGCCACGACGTCGCGGTGATCGACCGGGACAGCACAGCCTTTCACCGGCTCTCCCCCGAATTTGAGGGGCAACGGATTCTCGGCATGGGTTTCGATCGGGACGTCTTGTTGCGGGCACGCATCGATGACGCCACAGCCTTTGCGGCGGTGTCTTCGGGCGACAACTCCAACATCATCTCCGCGCGAGTGGCGCGGGAGACGTTCGGCGTGCCGCGGGTCGTCGCGCGTATCTACGACGCCAAACGCGCGGCAATCTACGAACGACTCGGCATTCCCACCGTGGCTACGGTGCCCTGGACCACTGACCGACTACTCAACGTGCTGACCCGCGAGAACGAAACGACAAAGTGGCGCGATCCGACCGGCAACGTCGGTGTCGCCGAGTTGGCGCTGCACGAGGACTGGGTGGGCCGCCGGGTGACGGACCTAGAAGCCGCCACCTCAGGTCGGGTGTCGTTCATCATCCGGTTCGGTGCCGGAACGCTGCCGACCGCCGGGACCGTCATCCAGGCGGGCGACCAGGTCTATCTGGCGGCCATCTCCGGGCTCATCGCCGAGGCCCTGGCCATTGCAGCGATGCCCCCTACCGAGGACCCGGCGGCCTGATGAAGGTAGCGATCGCCGGGGCCGGGGCCGTGGGCCGTTCGATCGCCCGCGAGCTCGTCGAATTCCATGAAGTCACCCTGATCGACCGCAACCCGAGCCATATCGACGTCGATGCGATCCGGGCGGTCCACTGGCGCCTCGGCGACGCGTGCGAAATCAGCCTGCTCGAGTCGATCAAGCTCGAAGAGTACGACGTGGTCATTGCCGCGACCGGCGACGACAAGGCCAACGTGGTTGTCAGCCTGCTGGCCAAGACGGAGTTCGCCGTCCCACGGGTTGTGGCCCGAGTCAACGATCCCCGCAATGAATGGCTCTTTGACGAAGCGTGGGGAGTCGACGTAGCGGTGTCCACCCCCCGGATGCTGGCCTCACTGGTCGAGGAGGCGGTGTCGGTCGGCGACCTGGTGCGGCTGCTGCAGTTCAGCAAAGGCCAAGCCAGCCTGGTCGAAATCACGTTGCCCGACAACACCCCGTGGGGTGGAAAGCCAGTGAAACGGCTTGAGCTACCCAAGGACGTGGCGCTGGTGACGATCCTGCGCGGACCGCGGGTCATTGTCCCCGAAGCTGACGAACCTCTGGAGGGTGGCGACGAACTGCTGTTCGTGGCGGTGACCGAAGTCGAGGGCCAGCTGCGCGAACTGCTGTTGCACCCGCCTCAGCGCTGAGTGTCCTCGGCGCGGCTCTGTACTGACTCGGCGGTATCGGGGGCCGGGTCAGCAGGTTCTGCGACGTCGTTGGCTTCGTGCTGGTGCAGCGCCCGCTGCGCAGCCCTGATCGCCACGTAGGTCACCAGCGCGGCCAGAGCCGTGAGCGGCCAACCCATGGTGATCCGGGCCACCCCCAGCCAACCTGTCTTGTCGGCGTCATAGAGGTGGTGCTGCACAACGAACCGGGAAGCGAACACCGCCACCCATACCAGGGTGGCCACATCGAACGCCCGCACGGCGTTCGGCACTCCTCGCCAGCGCCGGTCGTGGGTATTCACCCAGCCCCAGATGTAGCCGACCAGCGGGCGACGGATGACGACTGAAGATGTGAACACGACCGCCCAGAACAGCGACATCCAAATCCCGAGCAGGAAATATCCCTTAGAGGCGCCGACCAAGTAGGCGATGAGGGCGCTGACGCCGACGGCGATGAAACCCGAAACGGCGGGTTGCAGAGAGTCCCGCCGTAGTAGCCGCCACACCAGGATCAGGGTCGCCGCGGCGAGTGCGGCGATGATCGCCGGCATGAGCCCGAACGCCGCTGACACCGGTACGAACACCAAGACGGGCAACGACGAGTAGATGAGCCCGCGGATTCCGCCCATCTGTTCGAGGACGGTCGTCCCGCGGGGTTGTGAAGATTGCTTGCCCGGTCCGGTGCCCGGGTCACTCACTTTTGAATCTCATAGTGGGGGTTGTAAATCGCCTTGACACCGTTGCCCAGATTGCCGACCCTGCCATGCACCTTAAGCATGCGACCGGACTCGATCCCGGGAATGCGGCGCTGCCCCAGCCAGACAAGCATCACCGAATCGGTACCGTCGAACAGCTCGGCCTTCACTCCACCTGCACAATTTTTGCCGTTGCACTCGACGCTGCGCAGCGTACCGACCATCGTCACCTCTTGGCCGCGCTGGCAGTCGATCGCCTTCTGCGCGCGGGTGTGGGCGGCTCCGTCGCTGAGCTTCTCCACGTCGAATTGCTCCGGGTCTTCGGTCAACCGACGGGTGAGGCGCCGAAGATACCCCTGATCCGCGGCCATGGCTGCTCCTGAACTTTTGTCAATCCACTGTGGATTCACCTCACGAACGACACGGTAGACCTCTTAGGCCGGACACGCCACGTTCAGGTGGCCTAGTCGCTGCAGCGATTCCGCAGCGGTGCACGATCGTGACATGGCAGTCAACCTGCGAGGGGTCACCACCGTGCTGCTTCCCGGCACCGGGTCTGACGAAAACTTTGTCCACCGGGCATTTTCGGCGGCACTGCACGGCGTGGAGGCCGTCGTCGTCACTCCGCCCCCACAGCCACACCGTCTGCTCGAGGGCTACCACGACGACCTCAGCAGTGCTGCGCGTGCCGCCGCCCCATTGCCGATCGCGGTCGGCGGGGTGTCAATCGGTGCTGCCGTCGCCGCATCGTGGGCGCTGTCGCATCCCGAAAGAGTGGTCGCGGTGCTGGCCGCACTGCCAGCATGGACCGGCACACCCGACGCCGCGCCAGCCGCGCTGGCAGCTCGTTATTCCGCCGAGCTGCTTCGGCGTGAAGGCCTGCTGGCGGCCACCGCGCAGATGCAGGCCTCGACCCCGAAGTGGCTGGCTGAAGAGTTGACGCGGTCATGGCTGGGGCAATGGCCCTCGTTGCCTGACGCTATGGACGACGCAGCGGGTTATATCGCTCCGACCAGTGGTGATCTCAAGGGCCTGACGGCGCCGATGGGCGTAGTTTCAGCCACCGACGACCCGGTGCACCCGATGGAGGTCGGCGTCGAGTGGGCCTCGACCGCCGCGTGTGCCTCGCTGCGCACCGTGACACTCGATCAGATCGGGGCCAACCCTGCTGTCCTGGGCGCGCAGTGCCTGGCTGCTCTGTGGGACGCCGAGGACCCTTTGCGCGGCTAGCCCCCGGTGATGGTGCGCAGCTGCTGCATCGCAGACCCCTGCGTGGTGCGCCGCGCCGTTGGCTGCTGCTGCTGGGGTGGGGGGGGCTGCTGTGCGGCGGCCTGCTCGGTCGCGGCGCGAAGTTGTTCGGCCATCGGCTCAGGCAGCTCGATCGGCAAAGGAGTACGCACCGGCATAGGAGTATCGCCACGTCTAACAACGGTGTCTGCCAGAGCATCTCGAGCCTGTTCAGCCAGGGCGTCGATGCGGTCGTGGGGACCACTGACCACGCAGCGGACCATCCATCGGTATCCGTCCACGCCGATGAAACGCACTACTCCCGCATTCTCGGCGGCGACGCCGATGACTTCGCGACCCCACGGACCATCCTCGATGCTGACCTTGGGGACGTCCTTGCGCAGAGAATCGGCCAACTCGGCGGCGACTTCGCGCCAAAGGCCAGGGGACTTCGGTGCGGCGTACGCCGCGACAGTGAAGCGGCCGTTGGCCGTCACCACCCACACAGCACTGGGAACTCCGGTGTTGCCGAGCTCGACCTGCACCTGCCCGGCCTCGGGCATGGGGACCAACACCGAGCCCAGGTCTAGCCTGGCCACGGCGGCGACCGAGGGATCGTCGAAATCGTCGATGTCAAACGGCCCCTCAAGCTCGTCGCCTGGGGCTGCCTCCACAGCAGGGGTCTCAGAACTTTCGTTGCTGTCTTTGCTGTCTTTGCTTCGTCTTCTCAGTGCCATTTCACAAACTCGCATGTCCGCCGGAGGAACCGTGGCCGTCGTCGCCACGGGTTGTGTCGGCCAAACCGGCCTCGTCGAAGGACGACACCTCGACCAAACGGGGTAATTCCACTCGCTGCACGAGCAATTGGGCTATCCGGTCTCCACGATTGACGACGATCGGGATGCCGAGGTCGAGGTTAATCAGAGCGACCTTGATCTCGCCTCGATAGCCCGCGTCGATAGTGCCGGGGCTGTTCACAATCGAAAGCCCCAAGCGGGCAGCCAGACCCGAGCGCGGGTGCACAAGACCAACCATGCCCATCGGGATCGCCACCGCCACCCCGGTCGACACGAGTACCCGCTCACCGGGCGCCAGTTCGACGTCCTGTGCGCTGTAGAGGTCAACTCCGGCGTCGCCGTCGTGGGCCCGACTTGGCAGCGGCAGGCTGCGATCCAGCCGCACTACCGCCAGAGAGGTCGACACGAAGTCAGAGATTACCCTTGGCCTCGTGTCCGACACGCGCGCCACCACACAAACCGTTCGCTATCGCGAACAGCTGCGGGTCCCGTGGTGGTGGTGGCCGCTCGCTCTGGCGCTGGCCGCTCTGATCGCGCTTGAGGTCAACCAGGGTGTCAGGGCGCTGCCGAACTGGTTGCCGTTCGCGGTGTTGTTTCCGGTGGCGGCCATCGTGCTCATCTGGCTCGGCCGGACCGAGCTGCAAGTCACCAGCAGCGACAGCGGAACCGAGCTGTGGATCGGCGGCGCCCACCTGCCGGTGGCTGTCATCGCACGCACGGCCGAAGTGCCCCGCAGCGCCAAGTCCGCGGCGCTGGGCCGACAACTTGACCCGGCCGCCTACATCGTGCACCGGGGGTGGGTCGGCCCGATGGTTCTCCTGGTTCTCGACGATCCCGACGATCCCACCCCCTACTGGCTGATCAGTGCCAAATACCCGGACAAGGTGCTCGCAGCGCTCACCGCCTAGGCGCGGGCGATAGGTCAAGCAGCGCAATCGGTACAGATCTTCATGCCGTTCTTCTCGCTGGCGAGACGGCTTCGGTGATGGACCAGAAAGCAGCTCGAGCAGGTGAACTCGTCGGCCTGCTTGGGAACTACCCGCACCGACAGCTCCTCGCCGGACAAGTCAGCGCCGGGCAACTCGAAGGACTCCGCAGATTCAGATTCGTCGACGTCGACCACGGCAGACTGAGCTTCATTGCGTCGCGCTTTCAGTTCCTCAAGTGAATCCTCGGAAACGTCGTCGGTCTCGGTACGCCGTGGGGCGTCGTAGTCAGTGGCCATTCCTGTCCCCTCCGTCAAGCAAGTGCAGCAGTGCTTTGTACCAGCGTCGAACGCATTCGCCAACCGATTCGTGCCCTTATTGCCGGGGCTTGTTATGTGATTTACGTCACAGTTGCCTCGGCGCGGGCCGGAACCCCTGGCCACACTGGCCTTAGAGTGCACATCGTGGTAGCGCAAATCACCGACCGTACGGCGGCGTTCGACAAGCACGGACGCCCGTTCCGCCGCCGGAATTTTCTCCCCGTCATCGTGTTGTTCTCATCCCTGGCGATGGTGGCTTTGCTCATCTGGGTGATCGCTCTTTCGCGCCCCCCTGACGTCCGGGAGGCTGCGGTCTGCAACCCGCCCCCCGCACCGGCGGATTCCGACTCGCCCGAATTGCAGCTGGGCGAGCAGGTGTCACGCCAAGAGATGGTCGATGTCACTCCCGCCAAGCTCGCCGGCACCAAGATCCGGGTGCTCAACGCCAGCCGGCAGGGCGGGCAGGCCGCCGAGGTCGCCAGCGCGCTGCGTGACGTGGGCTTCACTGATCTCCAGACGGCCAACGACTCGATCTACGAGACGGTGCGGCTGGAATGCCGGGGCCAAATCCGGTTCGGCCCGGCCGGTCGCGCCGCAGCGGCAGCAGTATGGCTGGTGGCCCCATGCACGGAACTGTTCCAGGACGAGCGCAGCGACGACAGCGTCGATCTGGCCCTCGGCACTGACTTCGGCGGACTGAGCCACAGCGACGACATCGATGCCGTCCTCGCGAGCCTGCTTCCCGATGCCACCGCACCGGCCGAACCGGCGTTGCTGTCCAAAATCCACAATGGAGCCTGCTGAGCAGGGCACATCGGGGTTTCACCGTGCTGCGGCGCTATATCGCGCCGCACCGTGCCAGCATGTCGTCGAAGGCTGTACTGATCCCCGGCGCCGCGGCGACCACCAGACCCTCGCCCGCTGCCGCCTCCGGGGCACGTACCAGCGCACCCGCCTCGGTGGCGATGAGCGCCCCGGCGGCCCAGTCCCACACCTGGACGCCATCTTCGTAGTAGGCGTCGAGCCTGCCCGCGGCCACCATGCACAGGTCCAGCGCACAGGAGCCGATCCGGCGCAGGTCACGCACCTCCGGGAGCAGCCTGGCGACGACCTCTCCCTGCCGCCTGCGGCGATCGGGCTGATAGGCGAAGCCAGTGCCCACCAGAGCAGACGGCAATTCGGCAAGGGCACTGCAGCGCAACTCACCGACAGCACCGTCACGTCGTAGCATGGAGCCCTGACCTCGGGCAGCCGAAAACAGGGCACCGGCAGCGACGTCGGCCACTGCTCCGGCCACCGAGACACCGTCGAGCTGCACGCCCACCGACACCGCGTAAGCCTCGATCCCGTACAGGAAGTTCACCGTGCCGTCGATGGGGTCGAGTACCCAAGTGAGCTGCCCATCCGCAGAGCTGGTTGGTCCACCTTCCTCCTCGCCGAGGATTCGTTCACCTGGGCGTAGTTCGGCGAGCCGGTTCCGCAACAGCCGTTCGGTCTCGGTGTCGACCACGGTCACGGGGTCCGTCGGTGTGCTCTTAGAACGTACGGCCCCCACGATCGCCTCTTCGGCTCCGGCGGCGGCACCGGTGCCGAACACCTCGATACGGCGTCGTCTCACGAACGCCGCCGCCTCTGACGCCAGCTGCTCGGCCACCGAACGAAGCAGCGCGGGATCGGTGTCGCTTCCAGTCACCCGACCATCGCAACACATCCCCGGACCAAAGACTGACGGGGATGGCCGACCGGGATGCCTGCGAGTTAGCGAGCCGATAGGGTATGGAGCGCACATCAGCTGCTTCGTGGCCGCCGAACTGCGCAGAGGAGCTCTTCATGACCGCCAGCGATCCACCTGATACTGATGTCAGCGGCGAAGGGCAGCGCCGCGGGTTCGGCATCGACGTCGGCGGCAGCGGCGTCAAGGGCGCCATCGTGGACCTCGACACCGGCCTGTTGATCGGTGAGCGTTTCAAACTGCCCACCCCCAAGCCAGCCACGCCCGATGCGGTCGCCAAGACCATCGCCGATGTCGTCGCACACTTCGGGTGGGAGGGCCCCCTAGGGGTGACCTATCCCGGCGTAGTCACCGGTGGCATCGTGCGTACGGCCGCCAACGTGGACAAAGGCTGGATCGGCGCCAACGTCCAAGACGTCATCGGTAGAGCACTGGGAGGCCGACACGTCAGTGTGCTCAACGACGCCGATGCAGCCGGGCTCGCCGAGGAGAAGTTCGGCGCGGGCCGAGAAAACACCGGCGTCATCGTGCTTTTGACGTTCGGCACGGGAATCGGCTCAGCGGTCATCCACAACGGGGTACTTCTGCCTAACACCGAGTTCGGTCACCTTGAGGTCGGCGGCAAGGAAGCCGAACACCGGGCGGCAAGTTCAGTCAAGGAACGCGAGGATTGGGGCTACCGTCGCTGGACCGAGGAGGTCACCAAAGTGCTGGTGGCCATCGAGAACGCGATCTGGCCCGACTTGTTCATCGCCGGCGGCGGCATCAGCCATAAGGCACCAAAATGGGTTCCACTACTCAAGAACCGCACACCGGTGGTCGCGGCGGCTCTGCAGAATTCGGCCGGTATCGTCGGCGCCGCGATGGCAGCCGACACCGACATCACCGCTACCCGCGGGTAAGAGTCGCCGTCCGGCGCGCCGGAGGAGCCAAATTTTGCCGCTCTGCGCAGCGCTCGTTCCCACTGTCGTTACAATGGTCGACGGCGGCCGCCTACCGAGTAGCGGCGAAGTATCCCGAGTTGCGATCGACGCCGACATTCGACACAGCCGACACTTTTCGGTGACGCACGTGTGCGCTCCGAAACCGCACGACCGAGAGGGTGTACGTGGCAGCGACAAAGGCAAGGCCGGCAACCGATGAGCCGGTGAAGCGCACCGCCACCAAGCCCGCAGCCAAGAAGGCCGTGTCAGCCAAGGCGGCGAAGTCAGCGAATGGATCGGCGCCCGCGAAGAAAGCCCCGAAAAGCACGGCGACGAAGAGCACCGCGGCAAAAAGCACGGCGACGAAGAGCACCGCGGCGAAGGCCACCAAAGCACGTGCCACCAAGGCGCGTGCCATCAAGGCGCGTGCCACCAAAGCTGCTGACGCACCGGCTCCGCGCAGCCGAGCGAAGAAGGCCACTGCGCCCGCCGACAACAAACCCGCCGACTCCGGCAGTGTCGAGGTCACCTCCGGCGACGTTCTCGACGTCGCCGGCGCCGAATTAGAACTTGAGGCCATGGTCGTCGACGGACCCGCGGCGAAGCCCGCCGCCAAGGCCAACACAGCCGGCAAAGCTGGCGCGGCGAAGCCCGCCGCGCGCAAGGCCTCGGGCAAAGCCGCCAAGATCGACGACGGGATCGCCGAGCCATCGGAGAAGGACAAGGCCTCGGGCGATTTCGTCTGGGACGAGGAGGAGTCCGAGGCACTACGCCAGGCCCGCAAGGATGCCGAGCTGACAGCCTCGGCGGACTCGGTTCGCGCATATCTCAAGCAGATCGGCAAGGTCGCGCTGCTCAACGCTGAGGAAGAAGTTGAGCTCGCTAAGCGCATCGAAGCAGGTCTGTACTGCACGCAGCTCATGACGGAGTTCGCGGCTCGGGGCGAGAAGCTAACGACGGCTCAGCGCCGTGACTATCAGTGGATTTGCCGTGATGGCGACCGCGCTAAGAACCATCTGCTGGAGGCGAACCTGCGGCTGGTGGTGTCGTTAGCCAAGCGCTACACCGGCCGCGGTATGGCGTTCCTAGACCTGATCCAGGAAGGCAACCTGGGACTCATCCGTGCGGTGGAGAAATTCGACTACACCAAGGGCTACAAGTTCTCCACCTACGCGACGTGGTGGATCCGCCAGGCGATCACCCGCGCGATGGCCGACCAGGCGCGAACCATCCGCATCCCGGTGCACATGGTCGAGGTGATCAACAAACTGGGTCGCATTCAGCGTGAACTGCTCCAGGACCTTGGTCGCGAGCCGACGCCCGAGGAACTCGCCAAGGAAATGGACATCACGCCGGAGAAGGTACTGGAGATCCAGCAGTACGCGCGTGAGCCCATCTCGCTGGATCAGACCATCGGCGACGAAGGTGACTCCCA
>DAOUYK010000253.1 GCA_030666145.1 Mycolicibacterium sp.
CACAGCCAAGGCCGGACAATAACGAGCGACACGAGGTCGGTCCGCCGATACCTGCCGACATCGAAGCCAAGCAACTCGCGCCCGAAATTCGCGGTGAGCTCACGACTCTTGACCGCAGTACCGCCGATGTAATCGCCCGGCATCTGGTGGCTGCCGGCGAGATCCTCGGCGACGACCCCGAAGCTGCCCTGGCACATGCCCGCGCCGCCCGCGCGAGGGCCGGCAGGATCGCGGCGATACGCGAGGCGGTCGGTATCGCGGCCTACCAGTGCGGCGACTGGGCTCAGGCGCTCGCCGAGTTGCGTGCGGCGCGCAGAATGGGCAGCCGCTCGCCACTGCTGGCGCTGATCGCCGATTGCGAGCGGGGGCTAGGCCGCCCCGAGCGTGCAATTGAGCTCGCCCGTAGCGCAGAGGCCGGCCAGCTCAGTGGTGACGACGCCGACGAACTGCGTATTGTCGCCGCGGGCGCGCGCGCAGATCTGGGTCAGCATGAGCAGGCGTTGGCGATCCTGTCCACACCGCAATTGGATCCGGCGCGGACCGGGCAGACCGCTGCCCGGCTTTTCTACGCTCACGCGGACACGTTGCTGGCGCTGGGCCGCCACGAAGAGGCACTGCAGTCGTTCCTGCGCAGCGCTCGAGCTGACATCGACGGCGTCACCGATGCCGAGGAGCGGGTAACGGAGCTGTCCTGATATGAGTACCCTTGCGTGGCAGCATGATTGCCTACTGCTTGATCTCGACGGTACAGTGTTCCGTGGAGACCAGGCCACCCCTGGCGCAGTCGAAACGCTAGCTACCGTCGAGTCCCGGATCCTGTTCGTCACCAACAACGCCTCCCGTGATGCCGGGCAGGTTGCCCAGCATCTGGATGATCTGGGTTTCACTGCAGAGCCTGCCGACATCGTGACCAGCGCACAGAGTGCCGCTCGCCTCCTGGCCGATCAGCTACCCCAAGGCGCAAAGGTTCTCATCGTCGGCACTGACGCGCTGGCCGCCGAGGTCAGCGGCGTCGGCCTGGTGCCGGTCCGGCAGTGGTCGGCTGCCCCGGTCGCCGTGGTGCAGGGTCATTCGCCGCAGACCAGCTGGCCCGACCTCGCAGAGGCGGCACTGGCTATCAGGTCCGGAGGCTTGTGGGTCGCGGCCAATGTGGACAAGACGCTGCCCTCAGAACGGGGTCTGCTGCCCGGCAATGGCTCGATGGTCGCTGCGTTGCGCACCGCCACTGAGTGTGAACCGCAGGTAGCCGGCAAACCGTCGCCGGTCCTGATGCAGGACGCCATGTCTCGCGGTGACTTTCACACACCGTTGGTGATTGGTGACCGCCTCGATACCGACATTGCCGGTGCGAACGCCTCGCAAATGCCCAGCCTGATGGTGCTCTGTGGGGTGAACTCCGCCGAGGACGCCATCTGGGCGATCCCGCAAGAGCGGCCCCAGTACCTGGCCGAGGACCTCCGTGCCCTGACCGCCGAAGCGGACACGTTGCGGATCGGGCCGCATCCGGGGTGGCAGGTCGAACTTGACTCGGCCGTGGTGAGGGTGCGCTCTACCGGGCAGGATCCCGGCGACGAGCTGTCGGTCGTGCGGGTGATCGCCGCTGCCGTCTGGGCCGCCGACATCAACCATCGTCCTTCGGCGATCTCGGCGGGTGACCAGGTTGCTCAACAGGCCCTCCAGCGCTGGTCGCTGATGTCGGAGTCCATCGACTAGCGTGAACACCGACATGAATAACGACCCAGACGAGATTCGCGCCCAGGTCGCCGAACTTCTGCGCGATCACATTGATGCCGGCGATTCCGAGCTGGATGTCGTCGCGGCACGCCTGGAACAGGCGCATGATCTTCTTGTGCACGCGCTGGAATCGGTCGAGAAGGGCTGATCCGCGTGTCGCGGCGCGCTCGTGTGGACGCCGAGCTGGTACGACGTGGCCTGGCCCGCTCACGCCAGCAGGCCGCTGAGCTCATCGGCGCCGGGCGAGTCAGTATCGACGGAATGCCCGCCGCCAAGCCCGCCACAGCCATACCCATGCGCGCCAACCTGACCGTCGCCGATCTGGGCGAGCAATCCTGGGTGTCACGCGGGGCGCATAAATTGATCGGTGCCCTCGACGCGTTCGACGTTTCCGCCGATGACCGGCGTTGTCTGGACGCTGGCGCCTCGACCGGCGGGTTCACCGAGGTGCTGCTCAACCGCAAGGCCCGCGAAGTGGTTGCCGTGGATGTCGGGTACGGACAGCTCGCCTGGTCGCTGCGCAATGATCCGCGGGTGACAGTCATGGAACGCACCAATGTGCGCGACCTCACCGCCGACGCGCTCGGGGGGCGCGTGGACCTAGTCGTGGCCGATCTGTCGTTCATATCGCTGGCGACTGTATTGCCCGCGCTGACCGTGTGCGCGGCACCAAGCGCCGATATCGTTCCAATGGTGAAGCCACAGTTCGAGGTCGGAAAGGACCGAGTGGGCGCGGGCGGGGTCGTGTCACACCCGACGCTGCGCGCCGAAGCGGTGCTCTCCGTTGCCCAGCGCGCCGCTAACCTGCACTGGTATACCGTCGCCGTCACTGCCAGTCCGTTACCCGGCCCTGCCGGAAACGTTGAGTACTTTCTGCACATGCGGGCCGACACCGACCGCCCGCTGCTGGCCGGATCGCTCGAGGACGCGATTCGACAGGCCATCGAAGAGGGGCCGCAATGACGCACGAACGCACCATCATGCTCGTCGTCCACCCCGGCCGCGAGGAGGCTACCGAGGTCGCGCGCCGAGTCGAGAAAGTGCTCGGCGACAACGACATTGTCCTTAAGGTGCTCTCCGCTGAGGCGGTCGATCGAGGACCGCTTCATCTGGCGCCTGAAGATATGCGGGCGATGGGGGTGGAGATCGAGGTGGTGGACGCGGACCCCCAGGCTGCTGCCGGATGCGAGTTGGTGTTGGTTCTGGGCGGCGATGGCACGTTCTTACGCGCCGCGGAACTCGCCCGCAATGCCGAGATTCCAGTGCTCGGCGTCAATCTGGGCAGAATCGGCTTCCTGGCGGAGGCCGAAGCAGATTCGATCGACACGGTCCTTGAGCACGTCATCAAGCGTGACTATGTGGTCGAGGAACGGATGACGCTGGACCTATCGATCCGTGCACGGGGAAAGCTCCTGGATCGCGGGTGGGCGCTCAACGAGGCCAGCCTGGAGAAGGGCCCGCGACTGGGCGTGCTCGGCGTCGTCCTCGAAGTCGATGGAAGACCCGTATCGGCATTCGGGTGCGACGGCGTTCTGGTGTCCACCCCAACCGGATCGACGGCGTATGCGTTCTCCGCAGGCGGTCCTGTGCTGTGGCCAGATCTGGAGGCGATCCTGGTGGTTCCCAACAACGCCCATGCACTGTTCGCCCGCCCGATGGTCACCAGCCCGGCCGCCTCGATCGCCATCGAAATCGAGGCGGGCGGCCACGATGGCCTCGTCTTTTGTGATGGACACCGGGAGATGGTGTTGCCGGCTGGGGGCAGGCTCGAGGTGACACGGTGCGGCACGCCGCTGAAGTGGGCGCGCCTTGACAGCGCGCCTTTCAGCGATCGGTTGGTGCGCAAGTTCCGACTGCCGGTCACGGGGTGGCGCGGGCAGTAGTGCTAGCCGAGATTCGTATCGAGTCGCTGGGTGCCATCCGGGCTGCGACCGCCCAGTTCGACTGTGGTCTGACCGTTCTCACCGGCGAGACCGGTGCGGGTAAGACGATGGTCGTCGCTGGGCTGCATCTCGTGGGCGGTTCACGAGCCGACCCGACCAAGGTGCGCTCGGGCGCTGATAGGGCGGTGGTCGAGGGCCGTTTCGTGACAACCGAACTCAGTGACAGGTTGACCATCCAGGTGGACGAGATGCTGGATTCTTCGGGCGCAGAACGTGACGACGACGGCAGCGTCATCGCGGCCCGCTCAGTGACTCGTGACGGGCCGTCGAGGGCCTACCTCGGCGGCCGAAGCGTGCCGGCCAAGTCGCTGAGCGGCTTCACCAGCGAACTTCTGACCCTGCATGGCCAGAACGATCAACTGCGGTTGATGCGCCTCGAACAGCAGCGCGCCGCCCTGGACCGCTACGCTGACATCGACAAGCCGCTGCGGTGTTACCGCACACTTCGAAATGATTGGCTGGAGGCCAGACGTGATCTTGACGTTCGTCGCCGCCACGCACGCGAGTTGACCCAGGAGGCCGATCGGCTCCACTTCGCGCTGAATGAGATCGATATGGTTGCGCCGCAACCCGGCGAGGATGATGCCCTGGTTGACTACATCCGCCGACTATCCGAACTCGACGCACTGCGTGAGGCAGCCCATGCTGCGCGCGCGAGCCTGTCCGGCGCGTTCGACGACGCCGGCTCGGTCGACGGCTTCTCCGCGGCAAATGCGGTCGGTAAGGCGCGCTCGGTGCTTATGGGCAGCGACGACGCGGCGCTCAGGACGCTGGCCGAACAGCTCGGCGGGGCTTTGGCGGTGCTGGTCGATGTCTCGGGCGAGTTGGGTCGGTTTCTCTCCGAACTCCCCAGTGATGCAAGCACGTTAGAGACGAAGCTTGCGCGTCAGGCCGAGTTGCGGACGTTGACTCGCAAATACGCCGCGGACATCGACGGCGTGCTGGCGTGGGCGTGCGAGTCACGCGATCGGCTCGCTCAACT
>DAOUYK010000149.1 GCA_030666145.1 Mycolicibacterium sp.
TGAGCAGGTCCAATGACCGCACGTGGTTGCCGAAGCTACCAGCACTGTGGTGATTCTTTCCGTGGATGTCGCAGGCTATCGCGCCGCCGATGGTGACTTGACGGGTGCCGGGCAGGACGGGCACCCACAGGCCCAGCGGCAGTGCGGCACGCATCAGCTGGTCGAGGTTTACCCCGGCATCCACATCTACGAGCGCGTCGTCCGTGTTGATCGAATGGATGCGGTTCACCGCGCTCATATCGATGACGAGGCCGCCGCCGTTTTGGGCGTTGTCGCCGTAGGAGCGCCCAAGTCCCCGGGCGATCACGCCGCGTCCATGGCCGTCTCCGACCTGTTCGACCGCTTTGACGATCACCTCAGGATCCGGGGTCGACAGCACCTGGGCCACCGACGGGGCAGTGCGGCCCCAGCCGGTCAGCCGCTTCGTGGTTGTCGGAAATTCGGCGCTCAACATCGTCACAGAGGGTACCGCTTGTTGCTCGGTGCTCGGCGCAGCCGGATCACTGCCCGGTCGCTACGTCCCCGGTGGGCGGGGGGCGTCCACATCTGTCCACCGAAAGATGACTAAGCGCTGGACGACGAAGTTGATCACCGTGGCGGTGCCCTGCGCGATGACGAATGCCACCGGCACCCGCCAGGGCTTGTCCTCGAACTGCACGTAGAGCAGGTAGTTGATGCCGACCTGTACGGAGTAGGTCACGGCATAGAGAAAGACAACCGCGATGAACCGCGCCCTGCTCGGCGGAGCTTGGAACGTCCAGCGTCGGTTGATCAGGTAGGCGGTGGTGGTGCCCGCGATAAAGCTCAGGGTCTTGGCGAAGTTGACGTGCAGCCCTGCGGCTAGGAGAACGACGTAGAGGGTGAAGTCCACGATCGCCGACAATCCGCCTGTCACGATGAACCGCCAGATCTGTGTCTTGAGACTCAGCTGGGTAGACATTGGGGGCTCGGCCACCCGGGCAGCTTACGGGTTAGGCGTGACGGCCCGGTCTCGGAAGCGGGACCGACCCCAGTGTGAACACACATCTAGACTCGGCGTCTGACGGCTCCTAAGTGCTTGGCCAAGGTGAGAGAAACCCCATGAACGCAGACAAATCTGTAAACCGGTTGTGGCTCGGAGCGTGTGCGCTCACCATCGTGGTGGTCACGACCGGGGGCTGTACCCGCACAGTGAGCACGGGACCTGAGGAGGCCCCGGTGACGTCGGCGGAGACCTCGATAGCGCCGTCGGCCACCGAAGAGCCGACGGTGACAGGCGGCAACGGGGGTCAAGGTGGCCAGGGCGGAGCTGGCGGGCAGGGGGGTCAAGGTGGCCAGGGCGGAGCCGGCGGCCAGGGGGGCCAGGGGGGCCTCGGGGGCGCCGACGGAGCTGATGGCGCCGACGGCGCCGACGGAGCGCCCGGAGAACCTGGTGCGGCCGGTGCGTCTGGTTGAGATATGTCGGCGTGGATGCTGACGCCGCGGCAGATGTTGCACGGCTCCAGGCCTGGCACCGTGGGAAGTGCCATTGGGACCTAGGACCGTGCGCCGCAGCCCGGCACCATCATGGGTATGGACGCGACATCTGCATCGGACACGCCGATAACTGAGTTCACCGAGGCCGAAAGCTGGAACCTGCTGTCTGGGATGTCGCTTGGCCGACTCGTGACGACCGTGGGCGGGTGGACCGAGATCTTCCCCGTCAACTTTGTTGTCCAGCGCCACACGCTGCTGTTCCGCACTGCAGAAGGCACCAAACTTCTGACGTCGGTGCTCAATGAACATGTGTTGTTCCAGGCCGACGACCACAACATCAGCGGAGGCTGGAGCGTAGTGGTGCGCGGCACCGCACAGGTGGTGTCCACCTCGGCCGAGATCGAGGAGGCCCAGGGCGCCGGGCTCTACCCCTGGGTCGCGACCCAGAAGCTGCGTTTTGTGCGCATCACACTGGAAACGTTGGCTGGCCGCCGATTCGTCTTCGGACCCGAACCGGACGGCCCCCCGCTGGTCAGCTAAACGGCGGCGTTCACACCCAGTAAGCCACCCGAGCCCGGTATTGGCGCATTGCCAAGGCGGCGAAGATCCAGCCGATCACCGTCAGCGACAGCACCACCACCCAGTGGTGCCACTCCTGTTCAGCTCCGAGCAACGGGGCCCGGACGATGTCTAGGTAGTGCAGAATCGGGTTCAGTTCGACGATCCTGGCCCACTTCCCCGCCCCCTGAGCCTGGAGTGTCGCCTCGTTCCAGATGATCGGTGTCATGAAGAACAACAGTTGAACCAGGCTGGCCAGCAGCGGGCTGATGTCGCGGTAGCGGGTGGACAGAATGCCGAAACACAATGCGACCCAGACACAGTTCAGCGCGATCAGAAACAACGCTGGAATGAACGTCAGATCCGTCCACTGCCACGGCTTGGGGTAGATGACTGCGATGATCACGAAGATGATGATGTTGTGCGCGAACAGGATCATCTGCCGCCACACCAAGCGGTAGACGTGTACCGACAGCGGCGTCGGCAGTTGCTTTATCAGCCCCTCGTTGGCGATGAACACCTCGGAACCCTCAAGGATCGAAGCGTTGATCAGGTTCCAGACGATCAGGCCCAGCGTCACATATGGAAGGTGCTCGGACAGTTCGAGCTTGAACAACTTCGAGTACAACCCGCCCATCGCTACCGCCGTGGTGCCGGTCGCGATAGTGATCCAGAACGGCCCGAGCACGGACCGCCGATAGCGCTGCTTGATGTCCTGCCAGCCCAGGTGCAGCCATAGTTCGCGCTTGCCGAAGCCCTCGACGAGGTCGCCCCAGGCTCTCCCGAATGTCTTGGACTGTGCAGCAGCATCCATGAACGTCATCGGTTGTCTACCCCGCCGCTTCGCTCGCCCCGGGAAAACATTTCGCGGCGGCCCAAGCGCCGCAACCGAATCCATTCCCGCAGCCCGGCTGGGTCTCGTTGGGAGATCAGAAAATACCAGCCGTAACGCAGCCACTCCTGAAGGAGAAGCTTGCGCATCCCCGGTTGGGACTGAAGATAGCCCCGATTCCGGTAGGTGAAGAACCGCTTCGTCGGGTTGTCGGGGTATTGCGCGTGCATGCGCCCACCCAGAATGGGTTTGAACTCATCGCCGCCTTGGGGGTGAAGATATACCGCATGCAGACAGGTACCGAACGGCAACCCGGATCTGAGTAGTCGACGGTGCAGCTCGGTTTCGTCGCCGCGGAAGAACAGTCGCAGATCCGGCACACCCACCGCGTCGAGGGTTGACGCACGAAACAGTGCGCCGTTGAACAGGTGGGCGATATTCGGCATGAGATCTGGAAGGTTTGCCTCCGTGCGTAACTCGCTCACCATTCGACGCCACGCCAATCCGCGTCGCAGCGGAAACGCCAGACGTTCAGGATCGGCTAGGTCACAGATCATCGGCGACACCTCGGCTAGCCCGTGCCTCTGAGCGCAAGCAAGCAGGGTGCTGAGAACCTCAGCGTCTTGTGGGCGCCCATCGTCGTCAGCCAGCCAGACCCACTTCGTTCCCAGGCTCAGGGCGTGAAGCATGCCCAGCGCGAAACCGCCTGCACCGCCAAGGTTTCGGTGCGAACCTAGGTATGTAGTCGGGATCGGTTGGCCGACAACCAGATCGCGTACGCGCTCAGTCGGGTCGTTGCCGAAGTCGTTGTCCACGACGATGAGATGATCTGGACGCCGGCTTTGCGAGGTGACGGCGTCTAGCGACTTAACCAGTTCGTCGGGGCGGCGGTGGGTGACAACGACCGCAACAACAGCTGGTCGCTCTTGACGCGAGCAGCAATGGTCGGCGTCATTCATGTGTGTGCGCCGTCTCTTCCAGTACCTCGCGAACGTGGCGGGCAGCGTCTTCGCCTTCGTAGGCCCGGACGACGTCCTCGATCTCGCCCTCCATTTTCACTGTGCCGTGTTCGATCCACATGGCCGTGTCACACAACCTCGCGAGGAACTCGTTGGAGTGACTGGCGAACACCAGGATTCCGGAGCGCTCTACGAGGGCAGCCAACCGGGTTTGGGCCTTCTTGAGGAAGTCCGCGTCGACGGCGCCGATGCCCTCATCTAGCAGCAGGATCTCGGGGTCGATACTGGTCACCACGCCCATCGCCAGCCGGACCCGCATACCGGTCGAGTAGGTGCGCAAGGGCATCGACAGGTAGTCACCGAGCTCGGTGAACTCGGCGATCTCGTCTACCTTGGACGTCATCTGTTTGCGGGTCTGCCCGAGGAACAGCCCACGGATGATGATGTTTTCGAATCCGGAGATCTCCGGATCCATCCCGACGCCCAGATCGAACACCGGCGCGACGCGTCCCCGTACGCTCGCCACGCCCCGGGTGGGTTCGTAGATGCCCGACAGCAGGCGAAGCAGCGTCGACTTGCCTGCGCCGTTGTGTCCGACCAGGCCGACCCGGTCGCCCATCTTCAGCGACAGCGTGATGTCGCGCAGCGCCTCGATGACGACGACGTTGGAGTCGTTGCGTCCGATTGCGCCGCCCGCCCTGCCGAGAAAGGCTTTCTTCAGCGAGCGGGCTTTGGCATCGAAGATCGGGAACTCCACCCACGCGTTCCGCGTCTCGATGCGCGGTTCCCGCGGATCTAACCTTTCAGGGGAACGGGTCACACCGACCTCACAGGTACTGACCGGTGCCGGGATGCCCGGGGCCACCGCGTTGCCCCGGCACGCTCACGCCAGGCGGCAGCGCGCCCTGACGCATCTGCTCAAGCTGTTGACGGGCCGCCATCTGTTGAGCGAACAGGGCTGTCTGGATACCGTGAAAGAGCCCCTCAAGCCAGCCGACCAGCTGGGCCTGAGCGATCCGCAACTCCGAGTCCGACGGGATCGCGTCCTCGGTGAACGGCAGCGTCAGCCGCTCGAGTTCTTCACGAAGCTCAGGCGCCAGCCCTTCCTCCAACTCACTGATGCTGGCGTGGTGGATATCGCGCAGGCGGCCGCGGCTCGCGTCGTCCAACGGTGCTGCCCGCACCTCCTCCAACAGTTGTTTGATCATCGTGCCGATCCGCATCACCTTCGCGGGTTGCTCGACGAGTTCGGACAGCGGATTTCCGTCCTCATGCCGGAACTCCGGAACGTCCTCGTCGTCCCGGCCGGCGCCGATGATCTCGATATTCTCGTCGTCGGTGTTGGTTGTCATGTCTCTAGAGTGCCCCAGCATCGCTCTCCTATTGTGGCTGGGCTCCGCGCCTACGGGTGGGTGCGGGCCAGGCCGGCGTCGTAGACGATCCTCTCCTACGAGGGGAATTTGTCCAGCGAGCTTGCCGCAACACCCCCCCAGAATTCCCCTGATGTCATCGGCTACCGCCGATGGCTGGGCCCGACGTCCTCAAGATTGCTGGACTAGTATTGCTGCCCAGACGGTCCGTTCCGGTTGGTGCGGGCCATGGACATGGAAGGTCGGGAATCCGCAGAATCGGCCGGTATCAGGACTATTCTGACGGATTCCACGAACGCGCTAAGGTGGGCTGACATGGCATACGACGTCGCCCGGGTGCGTGGATTGCACCCGTCGCTGGGCGATGGCTGGGTGCATATGGACGCCCAGAACGGCATGCTGCTGCCGGACTCGGTCAGCCGTGCCGTCTCTACGGCATTCCGGGGTTCGATGCCCACTCCGTCTGGTCCACACCCTTCCGCTGCGCGCAGCTCGGCGGTGCTCGACGCTGCCCGGCGGGCGGTGGCGGATTTGGTCAACGGCGATCCAGCCGGAGTGGTGTTGGGTGCTGACCGCGCGCTGCTGTTGACCTCGCTGGCCGACGCTGCGTCGGGCCGCGTCGGGTTGGGGTATGAGGTGGTGGTCACCCGGCTAGACGACGAGGCGAATATCGCACCCTGGCTACGCGCTGCGAATCGTTACGGCGCCAAGATGAAGTGGGCCGAGGTCGATATCGAGACCGGTGAGCTGCCGACCTGGCAGTGGGAAAGCCTGGTGACCCGGCCCACCCGCCTTGTCGCAATTGCCTCTGCCTCTTCGACTCTGGGGTCGGTCACCGAACTGCGCGAGGTCACCAAGTTAGTGCACGACGTCGGTGGGCTCGTCGTGGTCGACCATTCGGCTGCGGCACCCTATCGGCTGATCGACATCGCCGAGGTTGAGGCTGATGTGGTCGCGGTCAACGCGATCGCGTGGGGTGGACCGCCGATCGGTGCCCTGGTTTTCCGCGATGCGTCGGCCATCGACACATTCGGGTCGGTGTCGCTGGACCCTTATGCCACCGGCCCAGCCCGCCTGGAGCTCGGGTCCCACCAATTCGGGATGCTGGCCGGCGTCGTCGCGAGCGTCGAGTACCTTGCGAATTTGGATGATTCGGCACAGGGAACCCGCCATGAGCGGCTCGCAGTTTCGATGCAGTCCTCGGCGGCCTACCTCAGCGGGCTGTTCGACTACCTGCTGATGTCGTTGCGCTCGTTGCCGACGCTAACGGTGATCGGGGACCCGCAGGCGCGTATCCCGGTGCTGAGCTTCGCGATGGACAATGTGCCTGCCGAACGTGTCGTGCAGCGGCTGGCCGACAACGGCATCCTGGCGATAGCGAACGCGAGTTCGCGCGTGTTGGAGGTGATCGGCGTCGACGACATCGGTGGCGCAGTGACCGTGGGTTTGGCGCACTACAGCACCACCGCCGAGGTCGATCAGCTTGTGCGGGCGCTCGCGTCCCTCGGCTGAGGCTGACCGTCGAGCTCTAATGGTCAACGCGCAGTAGCACTTTGCCCGACACGTCTCCTGATGCCAGCAGCTCATGGGCGGCCTGCGCCTGGGACATCGGGAATTCGGCTCCTATCACCGGCCGCACGAGGCCGTCGCTCACCATGGGCCATACGTCGGCGACGACCCTGGCGACGATGTCGCTCTTGCCGCCGGTGCCTTCGCCGGGTCGTGACCGCAGCGCGGTCGCCAGGACTCCGGCGCGTTTGGCGAGCAGCTTGCCGATGTTCAGCTCTGCTTTTGCACCGCCTTGCATGCCGATAATGACCAGTCGCCCGTCGTGGGCCAGTGCATCGATGTTGCGGTCCAGATAGGCGGCACCGATGATGTCGAGGATGACGTCGGCTCCTCCTGCGTTGCGCACCACTTCGACGAAGTCCTCATTGCGGTAGTCGATGGTGATCTCGGCGCCCAGCTCAGCGCACAGGTCAAGCTTGTTGCGGGAGCCCGCGGTGACAGCGACTCGGCAGTTCAATGCGCGGGCCACCTGGATGGCGTGGGTGCCGATGCCGCTGGCGCCGCCGTGGACGAGGAGCAGCCGCGACGCACGCAGGCCGGCGGTCATCACCAGGTTCGACCAGACGGTGCAGGCGACTTCGGGAAGTGCTGCGGCGTGTGGCAGCGCGACGCCGCCGGGCAAGGGCAGGACCTGGCCCGCGGGCACGGCCACGTATTCGGCGTAACCGCCGCCGGTTAGCAAGGCACAGACCTGTTGCCCTGGGGTCCAGTGCGTAACGTTATCGCCGACAGCCTCGATCGTTCCCGAGACTTCCAGGCCCATGATCTCGCTGGTACCGGGCGGGGGCGGGTACTTGCCCGCGGCTTGCAGCAGGTCGGCGCGGTTCACCCCCGCGGCGGTGACCTTGATGAGAACATCGCCCGCTGTGGGCGCGAGGTCGGGCACGGGTTGCCAGGCGAGTCGGTCAGGGGATTCCGCCACGATCGCGAGCATTTACTGAACGCTACTAGGCTGCAGAAACACCCCGCGGTTTCAACCCCGCGCCATCAGTGTGCCACCCTACTATGTGCAGATGGCGGGGACTACTGGCGGGCGCACGGCGAGCGATACGCCGGGCCTCGATATTGCCGAACAACGCTCGTGGCACAACTTCTTGGACGCTGCGCTCAGAATGTACGCCACGATGAATCGAGCCCTCGTCGAGGAGCACCATCTCACGCTGAATGATGTACGACTGCTCGATTTGTCGGTCAGATCACCTCGCGTGGCTGCCCGGATGGGTGACATCGCCGAGGCGCTGATGTCGTTGCCCAGCCGAGTGACCCGGCAGATTCGCCGGTTGGAAAAGCAGGGGTTGGTCGCCCGCGGCGTCAGCCCCGGCGACGGCCGCAGTGTGCTCGCCAGCATTACCCCGCAGGGCAGGGAAGCCCTCGGTGCGGCGATGAAGAGTTACGGCGGGGCGGTGCGCACGCACTTTCTCGACAGCCTCACGCGGCCGCAAATCTTGGCGATAGGGGAGAACTGCCGGCGGATCAGTGCGGGACTGAAGTTCGGAGCGCCGTCGGCGAAGAGCGGGCCCGTTTAGACTGTCCCGCGGTGGCGTGGCAGAGCGGCCTAATGCACTCGCCTTGAAAGCGAGAGACGGCTAAAACCGTCCGGGGGTTCAAATCCCTCCGCCACCGCCAGGTCTCTCCCTGGCGAGAATCGGGCTTCGGGTCGAGTTCCCTATTGCCGGTCGGCGGTCTCGAG
>DAOUYK010000154.1 GCA_030666145.1 Mycolicibacterium sp.
CCTCTCCGGCGCCAATCGGCGAGGATGTCGGCGTATTCGGTCGGTTGACCGAAGAAGAAGCTGCCCTGCCGGGTCTCCTCGTCCGCCTGTCCTTCGCGGTTGTAGTAGCCCGGTGTGCATGACTTGGCACGCTGGGCAGTGGCCTCCGAGCGCTTACGGACCGTTTCGACCCACGCTGCTTCAGCGCCGGCCGAAGCTTCGACCTCGCTGCACCCGTGCTCCAGCGCCCAGGCGATTATCCAGGCGACGTGATTAGCTTGCACGTCAAGCAGATACGGGAAGTTCACCGTGAACCCTGCCTGCGCGATGCTCTCGATGAAACAGTTCGGCAACCCGTGTACCGATAATCCCTGAAAAGTCCGAACGGCGTTGCGCCACTGCTCGGTCAGCGAGACGCCGTCGCGGCCGATCAACTCGAAGCCGGTTCGCTGCGCGTAATCGGTACCGACCTCGAACCCGGTGGCGAAGATCAGACAGTCCAGCTCGAACTCCACCCCGTCGACGACAACGCCGGTCTTGGTGATCCGCTCCACACCGCGGCCACGGGTGTCGACCAATGTGACGTTGTCTAGGTTGAATGTCTGCAGATACTCGTCGTGAAAGCATGGTCGCTTACAGAAGTACCCGTACCAGGGCTTGAGCGCCTCAGCGGTCGCGCGGTCGGCCACTAACGCATCGACGCGGGCCCGCACCTCCTCCATCTTCGCGAAGTCGGCGAGTTCGGCGCCTTGCGTCCGTTGCTCGGCGGTGAGGCCCCCGGCGGGATGTTGCTGCATCACCGGGATCTTCTTGATGATGCTGGTCCACGAGTCGGCAACCAGGTCTTCGTCTGCCTGCCCGCCTGCGGTGAGGATCTGGAAGTTCTCGATGCGTCGGCGTTGCCAGCCGGGCTTGAGACTGGCGACCCATTGCGGATCGGTCGGCCGGTTCGCCCGCACGTCCACCGACGACGGGGTGCGTTGGAAGACGTACAAGTGCTTAACCGCCTGGGCGAGGTGCGGAACACACTGAATCGCCGTGGCGCCGGTGCCGATGATGCCGACTCGCTTATCTGCCAGTCCGGCTAGCTCGGCACCGGTGTATTCGTAGTCCCAGCGGCTGGTGTGAAACGCGTGACCGCGAAACGACTCGATGCCTGTAATGCCGGGAAGCTTGGGTTTCTGAAGGTAGCCATTGGCCATCGACACGAAACGGGCCCGCATTTCATCGCCGTGATTTGTGGAGATGACCCAGCGCGATTCCTTTGCTTCCCAACGAATCTCCTCTACCTCGGTCTGCAAGCAGGCATTTCGGTACAGGTCGTAGTGCTCGGCGATCCGCCGACAGTGCGCGAGAATCTCAGCGCCCTTGACGTATTTCGCGCTGGGGACATAGCCGAGTTCCTCTAACAGCGGGAGGTACACATACGACTCGACGTCGCAGGCGATGCCCGGGTAGCGGTTCCAATACCAAGTCCCGCCCACGTCGGCGGCCTTGTCAATCAACCGCACGCTGCTCACCTCGCGCTCGCGCAGATGCGCTGCGGTCAGCAGTCCGCCAAAACCGGCACCTATGATCGCGACGTCCACCTCGTCTCGCAAGGGTGCTCGCGTGAAGTTCGGATCGGCCCAGGGATCCGCACCGAACCGTGCAAATCGACCGCCTATCTCGACGAACTGCGCGAGCCCGTCTGGCCGTAGTCGACGGTCCCGCTCCTCGGCGTACTTCTGGCGCAAAGCCTCGACGTCCGTCGTCAATTTGTCGGAGCCAGCCACAGTGTTGCCCTCTTCTGATGTCAGCCGCCGCATGCAGCGTGCCTGTCGAGAATGTTGGACCCAACTATATAATCAATCGATTGATCGTATCAAGGAGGCGCGCGCTCGCCTGCTCAGCGAATCGGGCTTGCCTCGTGCTCGAACAGCGTTCCGCGGATCAGCCGCTTCGAAGCTTCCAGGGTCGTGTGATACGTGCGCGGCGAGGCGCTTGCGGCCAATTCGGTCAGCCCGTAGAGGAGCGCATAGAGCACCTCCACAGCGGCCTGCGCATCGGCATCCTTGCTCAGCTCACCTCGCTGAAAACCGTCATCGACGATACCTTCGATGATCTGGCGTAGCTCGAGAAATTGGACTTCGGCGGTTTCAGCCGGTTTGAGGCTGGCACCTTCAGCCCGGATCGCCCACTCGAACGCCGCGAGGTCCGGATACTCGTGCATCAACTTCCCCGACTCGTCTAGCACTGCCTCAATGCGGTCGATGGTGCCACCAGAACGTTGCGCCGCCCGGTGCAGCCGAGGCAGCGCGATGTCGGCTCTGGCCGCAACCGCTGCCTCCATCAGCGCAGCTCGGTTGGGAAAGTAGTTGTACAGACTGGCACTGGTCATCCCAGCCATGCCGGCGATCGATCGGATCGTGGCCTTCGAGTAGCCCTTCTCGGCGACACATCGCATCGCGGCATTGATGATCCGGGCCCGGGTCTGCTCGCCGCTGGCACCCACCGGCCGACCCAGCTGCGTGGTTGTCATCGCGCTGGTCTCGCCATCGGCTCCTCTATCTACTCACATCCGAACGATAGTCGGCGCCGGGGATAGATCCCTAAGCTTATCGGGCTTTCGAGGTCCAGTTACAGGTAAGCCGAACCCAGCAGATCCGCCATCATTGATTGCCCACCAGGCATGATGCCAGTCAGGCCAGTTTCGCGATGCCGTGAACGCCGCTGTCCGGGGCGTAACAACATCTCGATTCGCAGTCAGATCGTCAGCACGCTGACAACGCCGGGTCAGCGCCGCTGGATTGGAGCTACCGTATGTGGACATCGAATTGACGCCGCCCTAAACCAATCCAGGAGAACCCAATTGCCTCTCAAAGCGCTCTTTCTCAACTGCACGCTGAAGAAATCACCCGCCACATCCAACACGCAGGCCCTCATCGACCTGGTCGCTGATCTCATGAAGCCAATGGGCGTCGAGTGCGAGACCGTTCGACTGGCGGACTACAACATCGCCTACGGCACCGAGTCCGACATGGGCGATGGCGACGAATGGCCCGAGATCTACACGAAGATCAAGGACGCAGACATTCTCATTCCATCCATGCCGATATGGATGGGCGTGAGAAGCTCGCTATGCCAGGTGATGTGTGAGCGACTCGACGGCTCCTATCGCGACTTGGACCCCCACACTGGGCAGTTCCCGCTCTACGGGAAGGTCGTTGGGGTGATCGTCACGGGAAACGAGGACGGCGCACACGACTGTTGTGCCACCACGCTCTACAACTTCACTCACTACGGCTGCACCGTCCCACCCAACGCCGACTGCTACTGGGTAGGGGACGCCGGACCAGGGCCCAGCTACATCGACGCCGGGCAAGGACACCTCTACACCAACCGCACCGCCCGCTTCCTCGCAAGCGGCACGGTGTGGATGGCGAACATGCTGAAAACTAACGGACCGATTGGCACCAATCTGGTCAAGCTCACAGCCGACGCTCAAAAAGTGAGTACCGACACAGCCCCAGCGGGCTGAATCGGAACGATGCTCCGCCTGACTGGCCTTAACCAGATCGGTTGAACCAGTGGACCATGAGAGGTACCCAGTTCGTGGTCCAGTTGATCTTGACCACTCCAGCGGGCCCACCCGATTTGCGCTACTCCACCGGACGCAGCCGCCGCGCAGCCGGCGATGTTGACCAGGAAAGAGTTTCCCGATGGGTTTGATGACCGCTCTCCGCCTGAACATGACGAACGTTGATGACCCCACCGCGGACCACTCGGAGCGCTATCGGGCAGCACTCGACATGGCTGAATACGCCGACGAACACGGTTTCACCGGCGTCAGCTGCGAGGAGCACCACCTGGCGAGCACCGGCTGGCTGCCCTCACCGTTGGTGATGGCCGCTGCGCTGGCCGCCCGGACCCGCACCATCCGTATCAGCATCAACGCGCTGCTGGTGCCCCTATACGATCCACTCCGGTTAGCTGAGGATGTCGCCGTCTTGGACAACCTCTCGGCGGGGCGCTTCTCCTTTGTGGCGGGCATGGGATATCGCCCCGCGGAATATCATGCGGTGAGCAGGGACTGGTCGCGTCGCGGGGCGCTGATGGACGAGTGCCTGACGGTGATGTTGAAAGCCTGGGGTGACGAACCCTTCTCGCACAAAGGTGAATTGGTCAACGTCACCCCCAAGCCACGAACACGACCGCATCCGTTCTTCTTCATCGGCGGCATGAGCGCGCCCGCGGCCAAGAGGGCCGCGCGCTTCGGGCTGCCGTTCTCCCCGCCAGCAGCCATGCCGGATGTGGAGGCCGTGTACAACGACGAGCTCAAAAGGCTTGGCGCGAAAGGATTCATCTATCGACCCGCTAATGGCAGCACTATCACCCTGTTGCACCACGATCCCGATGCCGCGTGGAAGACCTACGGACCGTTCATTATGAACGAGTCCGCGGAGTACAGCGGCTGGAAACGCCCCGGTGTGCCCCGACCCAATGAAACAACCGCCAATTCCGTTGAGCATCTGCGGAGCTTGAATAGCGTCGAGATCCTGACCCCGCAGCAGCTCGTCGACCAAATCTTGGCCGGGCGGCGTGAAGTTGTCATCAATCCCTTGGTAGGTGGACTGCCCCTCGAGGAGGGCTGGGCCAGCCTGCGCCTGCTCGCAGACGAGGTGCTGCCACGGGCCAGGCGTCGGAGAGATACGGGCAAGAAGTGAGACGTCTCGAATAGCGCACGCCGGTTGAGTCTGAGACAACCATGCCAACCGCAGAATCGGCTTGAACCATGAACCCCGAGGGTCAGCCAATCCGGGGCAGTCCCTGGGAAGACTCTGGCAAGATCGCGGAAGCAGGGCGATGGGCGAGATGGTCGGCTTTATGGTCCAAATCGGCGCCACCGCTGCACCTGAGATCGCGAGGGATTAGTCATGCTAACTATGCAGACGGCCCTTGATGAGCTCCTCGGCCTGCTCAATTTTTCGGAGTCTGATACGAGCGGTGCTATCCGGATCGAGGGGCAAGACCCTGTATTTGCGTCCCGCCATCACATAGGAGAGGCGACGGCCGTATTGCTGGCAACCTTGGGCGCCGAGATCGCGGCAGTGTGGAAGATGCGATCTGGACAGGGCCAGGACGTACTGGTCGATGTCCGCAAGGCAGTGTGTCAATTGGCGGCCATCTACTACGCGAAGCAGCAAGGATGTCAGGCTCCTTATGAAGATGATGGCATGGTGCAAACCACAGACTTTTTCCGCTGTGGTGACGGACGCTGGGTATATATCGTTTGTTCGATCCCGCATCTGCGCAATAAGGCCTGTGCAGTATTGAACTGCCAGCCGACCCGCCAAGAGTTTGTAATCCACGGTGCGCGTTGGAATGCACTGGAACTCGAAGAGGCGATCCAGGCCGCCGGCGGAGCGTGTTGCATGGTGCGCACACGTGACGAGTGGCTGAACTCAGAACAGGGTCGGCGAGTCCAAGCGGAACCTCTGATTCGTATCGACAAGATCGCAGACAGTGACCCCATCCCGTTCCCCCTAGATGCAGGATCGCCACTGTCGGGCTTGCGCGTTATCGATAACACTCATATTTATGCTGGTCCCTTTTGCGGTCGTATCGCGGCCGATGCCGGCGCTGACGTCTTACATCTCACACCGCTCAGATACCCAGATCCGGCTGTAATGCTCAGGGACACATCGCCCGGCAAGCGTAGTGCCTGCTGTGAACTGAACAGCCCCTTGATGGCGGAGAAGTTCTGGGAACTGCTCAAGGGAGCTTATGTGTGGCTCAACAGCTACCTGACTCTCAATCGCAAGGGGTTCTCCGCACAGCGGTTTGCCGCTGTTCATCCTGGAATAATCTGTGTCGAGTTTCGATGCTTTGGGTTTACCGGCCCCTGGGCCGAACGAGGCAGCTTCGAGCAACATGGGCAGGCAGTAACAGGTTTCAGTGTCAACGAGGGAACTATGGATGCACCCCAAGGGCCGCCCACCTACCTGCTCAACGACGTCATGTGCGCTCTGCTGGGAAGCATCGGCATGTTGGAAGCGTTACGCCGCCGCGCTACGGAGGGGCAAGCTATCGCGTTCAAATCTGTTTGGCGAAAACTGTTCCTGGCTTCAGGAATTCGGCCTATTCGATGCCGAACAGGTCTACGGCACCGGGTTGCCAACCTCGATTCTCTCGAATCCGGGTCTCGGTGGCACGCTGATGCCTAACTTCCAATTGCCGACCGTCAAAAGCCAGGGGCCGCAGGGAGAAATGGAGAATTCACCTTTACAGGTCGAGTTTTCCTCCCTTGAGATCAAGCCGCGTCATAGTGGCGATCCCGTCGGGGCTGCACCCATGTCTTGGTCGACATTTGGGACCCAAGAGTATTGATGCATTCTCTCCGGCTACTGCGATCCCTTGGAAGACTCGCGATGAGTTCCGACTGGAGTCACCGGCGAGGGAGAGCCCAACTTCTACGGTGATCGCAACGTGGACGCGTAATCTTCTACATACTTGGCTAGTTCACGCGACGGGCGATGGTAGTTGCCGGTGACAATCGGCTGGTCGGGCAGATCGACCTTTGGTATCTCCACCTGGTGGTAGTCGATCGTCGACAGCAGATGTGCCATCATGTTCAGCCGAGCGTGCTTCTTAATATCTGATTCGACGACATACCAGGGGCTCACCGGGGTATCCGTGTGGACCATCATCTCGTCTTTGGCGCGCGAATAGTCCTCCCACCGATATACCGATTCCAGGTCCATCGGGCTGAGTTTCCATTGCCGCAGAGGGTCGGTCTGCCGTGCCTTGAACCGGCGCAATTGGACCTCATCGGACACTGAAAACCAATACTTGCGCAGCAGGATCCCGTCGTCGATCAGCATCTGCTCAAAGATGGGGGTCTGCCGCAAGAACAACGCATGTTCCTGCGGTGTACAGAACCCCATCACCTTCTCGATACCAGCGCGGTTGTACCACGACCGATCGAAGAGAGCGATTTCCCCTTTTGCAGGCAGATGCTTGATATGCCGCTGGTAGTACCACTGCCCGCGTTCCCGGTCGGTCGGCACCGGCAGGGCAGCGACGTAGGCGTGCCGCGGGCTCAGATACTCGGTGATCCGCTTGATGGCGCCACCTTTACCAGCGGCATCACGACCCTCGAAGATGACAACAACGCGCGCACCCGAATGCCGCACCCACTGCTGCAACCCCACGAATTCGGTTTGCAGTCTCAATAATTCGGCTTCGTAGACTCGTTCGGAAATGGAAATCTTGTGTCCGCCCAACGCGGTCGACTTATTCATCTTTTTCTCCGCCCGCGCCGGCGCGTCATCATTCGTTGTACTGCTCACAGCATCGAATGCTATCTCCACACAGCGCGGTGTGCGGGCTCCTTTAGGGCCGGTAGTTCCTGTCGTGCCGTCGGTGTGTGGTTTGCCTCAGTCCGGTGTAGGTAGTCCGGATGGGTACCCAGGTGATGGCCGATGGCTGTGGCCCAGCGTTTGGCGGCTGGATTTGACTGTTTCCACGTACCCGCGCACCCGGTTGGACAACATCGAGAAGAATCGACGGCATGGCTGTCCCACGCAAAATCCGTCAGGAAGAAGAACTCAAGCCCTATCAGGTGGAGCTACTCAAGCTCCAGCGGTACCTCGAAGACCAGGATCGCCGCATGATCGTGCTCTTCGAGGGCCGAGACGCCGCCGGCAAAGGCGGAACCATCCGACGGGTCACGCGCTATATGAATGAGAAGCACTACCGAGTCGTGGCCCTCGGCAAGCCCACCGAGGAGCAGCGCACCCAGTGGTATTTCCAACGCTACGTAGCTCAGTTCCCCTCAGGTGGCGAGATGGTGTTGTTCGACCGCTCCTGGTACAACCGAGCAATGGTAGAGCCGGTCTTCGGCTTCTGCACCGACGAGGAGTACCGCAACTTCCTGCGGGGCGTGGTGGGCTTCGAGAAGGACCTGGTCCGCCAGGGCACCATCTTGGTGAAGCTCTACTTCAGCGTCACCAAGGAGGAACAAGCCCGCCGCTTCGAACGTCGCCACGACGACCCACTGCGCCAGTGGAAGCTCAGCGAAATCGACGTCCAAGCCCAAGAACACTGGGACGACTTCACCGACGCCAAGTACCAGATGCTGCGACGCACCAGCACCGCCGATGCCCCCTGGACTATCGTGCGCTCTGAAAACAAGCACCTGGCCCGGCTCAACGCAATACGCGTAATACTCAACGCCGTCCCATACCAAGACCGCTCCGATTCGGTCGACTTCGTGCCCGAACACGAGATAGTGGTCCCCGCCGCCCAGCAACTCGCCCTCATGGAAGCCGATCGCATCCGCAGCGGCAAGTTCACC
>DAOUYK010000101.1 GCA_030666145.1 Mycolicibacterium sp.
GCCGCCCAGCGCGAGCGAGCCGGTGTCACCCATGAAGATCTTGGCCGGCGCGGCGTTCCACCACAGAAACCCGATGCACGCGCCCGCAGTGGCGGCGGCCACCAGCGCGAGGTCCAGCGGGTCGCGGACGTTGTAGCAACCCAGGCCCGGACTGGTCGCGCAGGCGTTGCGGAACTGCCAGAACGTTATGAGCACATAGGCCGCACACACCATCGCCATGGCACCGGCGGCCAGCCCATCGAGCCCGTCGGTGAAATTCACCGCATTCGACCAGGCGCTGATGATCACCACGCAGAACAGCACGAAGACAGCGGGCCCGAAAGTCACCGTCGCGATCTCTCGCACGTAGGACAACTCTGCGCTGCCTGGTGTCAACCCGTCGGCGTTGCGGAACTGCAGTGCCAGCAGGCCGAACAGCACGGCGGCGACGAGCATCCCGACGGTCTTGGTGGTCTTGTTCAGCCCGAGATTGCGCGCGCGCCGGATCTTGATCAGGTCATCGACGAACCCGACGGCGCCCAGTGCCGTCGCCAGCCCCAGCAAGAGCAGACCAGAGGCCGAGGGGCCATGGCCGCCGATCAGCACACCGACCAAGTGGGTGCCTAGGTAGCTGGCCCAGATGCCGGCGACGATCGCCACCCCGCCCATCGACGGGGTGCCGCGCTTGCTGTGGTGGCTCGGCGGACCGTCCTCGCGGATCTCCTGCCCGAACCCCTGCCGGGTGAACAGCTTGATCAGTACCGGGGTGAGGAGTATGGACACCATCAGCGCAATCCCGACGGCGATCAGTATCTGCATCATTGGCGACTCTCTTCGAGGACGGGGGCATCGGCGGTCAACGCGTCGGCCAACGCGCCGAGCCCGGCAGAGTTCGACGCCTTCACCAAGACCACATCGCCGGCACGAAGCTCAGCCCGCAGCAGAGTCAATGCAGCGTCCGCATCGACCACCGCGGCGGCCTCCGACCCCCACGACCCCTCCATCACCGCCCCATTCAGCATGGCTCGCGCAGGCCTCCCGGTTCCGACAACGATGAGTCGAGACACATCTAAGCGCACAGCCAGTCTGCCGATGCGGTCGTGCTCGGATATCGCGTCCTCGCCGAGCTCGGCCATCTCGCCCAGCACCGCCCAACTTCGACCTTCCGGGGTGCCCTGACTTCCCATCCAGGCCAACGCCTTGAGCCCGGCGCGCATCGAGTCCGGGTTGGCGTTGTAGGCGTCGTTGACGATCGTCACACCGTCTTCGCGAGCGCTCACCTGCATCCGCTGGCCAGACACCGCGCCCGCCGCACTCAGTGCCGCCGCCACCTGGTCCACGTCGGCACCACACTCCAGAGCGACGGCCGTAGCGCACAGCGCGTTGGACACCTGATGGTCGCCATGCACCGCAAGCGAGACGCCGGCCTGGGCGCCTCCGGCATGCAGTGTGAAGCGAGCCCTCGCAAGCGGGTCGAGGGTGATGTTGTCCGCGCGCACCTCCGCCGCCAAAGGATCCGGGGACCGGGCCACCCGCACGACACGTGCCGCGGTCTTGTCAGCCATCCACGCTACTATCGGATCGTCGATGTTGAGGATCACCACCCCAGATGCCGGGATCGCCTGAGGAAGCTCGGATTTCGTTGCAGCGATGGACTCACGAGTTCCGAACTCACCAAGGTGGGCGGTGCCGACGTTCAATACCGCCGCAATCGACGGCGGCGCGATTTCTGCGAGTGCAGCGATATTGCCCGGCCGCCGCGCCGACAACTCCAGCACCAGGTAGTCAGTGGATCGCTTGGCCCGCAACACCGTCCAGGGATGACCGAGCTCGTTGTTGAACGAGCCCGGCGGTGCGACCACCTCCCCCAGCGGCGCCAGCACCGCAGCGATGAGATCCTTGGTCGATGTCTTTCCCGACGAGCCGGTGAGGCCGATGATGGTCATCCCCTCCGCGACTAGCTCGGCTGCCACGGCCGCAGCCAGTTTCGCCAACGCCGCCAGAACTGCAGCACCCGAGCCGTCGGCGTCGTATTCGAGGACGCCCGCGGTACCCTCAGCCCCTGCACCGGACCGGGGCTGAGGGTCAACCACAATCGCGGGCACGCCAACCGGGCGGGCCGCCAACACCCCGACCGCGCCCGCCGCCACAGACGCCGCCGCGAAGTCGTGACCGTCAGAACGTGCGCCGGGCAGCGCCAGAAACAACCCGCCGGACGTTACCGCCCGAGAGTCGAATTCGACGGTTCCCGTCACGCGGGCAGCGGCGGCCTGATCCGCGGAGATATCGGTAAGCCGGCCTCCGACGATCTCAGCGATTTGGGCCAGTGACAGTTCGATCACCGGCGCGCCCCTCGCGAATTCACAGCCTCCAGCGCGCCGGCCAGTTCGTCGTGGTCATCGAACGGCCGGGTGTGGCCTCCGCTGGTCTGCCCCGCTTCATGGCCCTTGCCCGCGATCAACACGGTGTCGCCCTCCCGCGCCCAGGCCACCGCGTGCTCGATCGCGGCACGCCGGTCCCCGATCTCCACAACCTCGGCCATGCCCCTACCTGCGCCCACCGCGATGGCCGCACGAATAGCTGCCGGATCCTCGTCGCGCGGGTTGTCGTCGGTCACCACAACCAGGTCGGCCAGTTCGGCGGCTACCTGCCCCATCGGCTCTCGCTTGCCGTGGTCACGGTTGCCACCGGCGCCGAAAACCACGGCGAGTCGGCCGGTGGCCTGCTGGCGCAGGGTCAGCAGGACTGCGCGCAGCGCACCGGGTTTATGCGCATAGTCGACTAGCGCAAGGAATGGTTGTCCACGGTCAACGGCCTCCAGTCGCCCGGGCACGGTGGCCTCCCGCAGCCCGGGCGCAGCCTGCTCAGGCGACACCCCCACGGCGTCCAGAAGTGCCACCGCGAGCAGGCTGTTGGCCACGTTATAGCTGCCGGGCAGCCCGATCCGCAGCGCGTGACGGACACCAGCGGGATCCACCGCGCGAAAATCCTGAATGCCGCCCTCTCCGACAGAGATGTCATCGACCGCCCAGTCGGCGGCTCCCGTCACGCTCACCGTCACCGCCCGGCGCGCGCGGGCAGCCATCGCACGACCCCACTGGTCATCGACGCACACCACCGACAGCGGGGCATGGGTCGCAGACTGCGGGTCGAACAGCTGCGCTTTGGCCTCGAAGTAGTCCTCCATCGACTCGTGGAAGTCCAGGTGGTCGCGCGAGAGGTTGGTGAACCCGCCCACCGCGAAGGACACGCCGTCAACGCGGCCCAACCTGAGTGCATGGCTGGAGACCTCCATCACCACCGTGTCCACGCCCTGCTCGACCATGACTGCCAGCAGTGCCTGTAATTGCGGGGCTTCCGGTGTCGTCAGCCCGCTGGGCTGCCCGCGTCCGTCGATGCAAACACCGACGGTGCCAATCAGCCCGGCCACCCGGCCGGCCGAACGAAGGCCGGCCTCAACGAGATAGGTCGTCGTGGTCTTCCCAGAGGTACCGGTAATACCGATGACACGCAGGCGCTCCGACGGATTTCCGTACACAGCGGACGCCACAGCGCCCAGGACGGCCCGCGGCGTGGGGTGCACCAGGACGGGCACGCCGAGCGTGCCGCCGAATTCTGCCAGGCCTGCGGGGTCAGTCAGCACCGCAACCGCGCCGCGCGCCACCGCGTCAGCTGCGTACTGACCACCGTGCGCCGCCGACCCCGGTAGCGCCGCGAACAGGTCTCCAACTTCGGCATTCTGGCCCCGCAGGGTGACACCGGTGACCCGGACATCGGACACCACAAGTCCCGCTGGAGATTCCACCGACATCCCGGCAACTAGATCGGCGACAGCGGCAAGCGGTAGGCCGACGGGATGGGAGGGGCGCAGACTCATGGCCTTGACACAGTACCGGCCTCGACGATCGACTCAGTCAGCCTGAAGAATCAGCGGCGCGCCCGGATCCGCCGACAACGGCACGTTCTCCCGATGCAACAGCCAGGACGAGATGTTGTGGAACAGCGGTGCGGCCGACGACCCGCGCGAGCCGTCGGCGGCGCAATGCGGCGCGTCGATCATCACTCCGATGACATAGCGCGGATCGTCAGCCGGCGCCATTCCGGCGAAGGTAATCCAGTAGACCTCGTCGTAGTAGCAGCCACAGGCGGGGTTGATCTTCTGTGCAGTGCCGGTCTTGCCGGCAATCTGGTACCCCTCGACCGAGGCCTGCGGGCCGGTTCCTTGCTGGATGCCGTGCGGATCGCGCTGCACAACCGAGCGGAACATATCGCGCACAGTGCGGGCAGTCGCCGCCGAAACCACCCGAACGCCTTCGGGCCGGGGTTCCTCCGAGCGGGCGCCATCCGGAGCGACCGTCGCCTTGATGATGCGCGGCCTGATGCGTACACCGTCGTTGGCAATGGTTTGGTACATGCCGGTCATCTGCAGCAGGGTCATCGAAAGACCCTGTCCGATGGGCAGGTTAGAAAAGGTGCTGCCCGACCACTGGTCGATAGGGGGCAGCAGCCCGGCGCTCTCGCCAGGCAGCCCGACCCCGGTGCGCTGGCCAAGACCGAACTTACGCAACATCTCTGCGTAGCGTTCGGGGCCGATACGTTGCGCGAGCATCAGCGTGCCCACGTTCGAGGATTTTCCGAACACGCCCGTCGTCGTGTAGGGCATGACCCCGTGGTCCCAGGAATCACCTACAGTCACTCCACCCATACGAATCGAGCCCGGGACCTGCAGTACCTCATCGGGGTTGGACAAGCCGGACTCGATGACCGCCGCCGCGGTGACGATCTTGTTTACCGAACCCGGTTCGAAGGGCGATGAGACAGACAGGTTGCCTAATTCGCGATCCTGCTGCCGGCTGAGGTCCTGGCTGGGGTCGAACGTGTTGTCGTTCGACATCGCCAACACCTCGCCGGTCTTGGCGTCCAATACCACCGCTGAGGCGTTCTGCGCACCGGACGCATCCTTGGCTAGCTGCACCTGTTGCTGCACGTAGAACTGGATGTCGTCATCGATGGTCAGCATCACCGTCGACCCGTTCACCGCGTCGTGGCGATTGCGATAACTGCCTGGGATAACCACACCGTCGGAGCCGCGGTCGTAGGTCACCGAGCCGTCGGTACCGGCCAGCACCGCATCCAACGAGTCCTCCAGGCCAAGCAGACCATGACCGTCCCAATCGATGCCCCCGACGATGTTGGCCGCTAGCACCCCACCGGGATACTGGCGCAGGTCCTGACGCTCCGAGCCGACTTCGGGGAACTTGGTGGTGATGGCTTCCGCGATCGCCGGATCCACTGCCCGAGCGAGATACACGAAAGTTTCGTTGCTACGCAGCTTCTTGAGCACCGTGGCGCTGTCTGGCTTGTTGCCCAGCCGGGTGGCCACCTCCGCGGCGATGTCGAGCAGCCGCCGGTCCGGGTTCAAGGCGTCCGACGCCTGTGCCCTGGCCTCCTCCAACTGCTCGCGCACCTTGACCGGTTGGAACGTCAGGGCGCGGGACTCGATGGTGAATGCCAGTTTGTCGCCACGGCGGTCAACAATTGCGCCGCGCAACGCAGCGTCGATATCAGTTACCTTCAGCTGGCTGGCCGCCTCCGCGCGTAGTCCTTCGGCGCGTGGCACCTGCAGGGTGAACAACTGGGCAGCCGCCACAACCAGCAACAAGAAAATCGCGGCATTGCCTGCGCGGTGCCGGAATACGAACGATGCGCTGCCCAGACCGCTCTGCGGCGCCGCCTCACGACTGCGCCGTGACCGCGCCGAACGCTCCTGGGTTGGTGCCGTTTGTGCTTTCGCCGATTTCGTGGAGTTCGTTGTTTCGGCCGGCTTTTCCGGGCGCTGCCGCCGGCGTCTCTCGCGCTTCACGCCGGTGCACCCGGCACGGTCTCGACATGCTCGATGCCCAGCGAAGCGCCCGGCTGGCTCGCGACCTCCGGCAACAAGTGCAGCGGGTCGGCGCCCAGCGGCGCAGCGAGCTCGCCGCCCGGTGGGGCTACCCCGACACCAGCCGCCCCCGGCACACCCAGCGGGCCGGGTCCTGGCGTGGGCACCTGGCCCGCAACGGTGTGCGGAACCTCAACGCCCGGGGTAAGGAGCAATGGCGCCGCGGGCACCCCGGGAACAGCGGGATCACCGGTAACGCCGGGCGCCCCGAGAACAGCGGGACCACCGGCAACTCCAGGCACCCCGAGCACCCCGGTAACAGCGGGACCACCGGCAACTCCAGGCACCCCGAGCACCCCGGGAACAGCGGGAACACCGGCAACTCCGGGCACCTCTTGGACCAGGCCTCGCGCCGCTCCTGGCACTGCGAACCGACCGGTGCCTGAAGGAATTCGGACCGGCACCTCCAGCGGTTCAATCACCCGCGGAGCCGGCGGTGCAGCCGGCACTGGGTCCGCTAACGGCGCATTCATCGGTGGGGGCGGAACCCCCTCGGCTGGTTTCGGAGTGCCGACCACGACCCAGTTGCCCGTCGCGTCCTGCACGAGGTGCGCAGCATCGCGCGACGGGATCATTCCGAGCTCCCGCGCGGCCTCAGCCAGCGCCGGCGCGGCCTGGGCTTCGAGCACATCACGCTCGAGGGCCTCTTTCTGCTGTATCAGCGCCTGATTGACCTCGCGAGCGTTGCCCAGCTGATACGAACGCTCAGCGGCATCAGTGGATAACCACAGAGTCACACCCAGCCCAGTGCCCAAGGCAGCGATGATCAGGACCACAAATGGCACCCGGGCGACGAGCGTGCGGGGGTTCAGGTCGATAGCCGCCAGCCTGACCAACATCCGCTGCCGAAGCGGAGTACGAACTACTTTGGGCGTCTTGGCCTTTCGGGCTTTTGCTCGGGCTTTGGCCTGAGTGGCGCTCTTAGGCCGCGCTGGACCGTCCGTCGACCGTCGATTCGGGCTGGTCTGCCGCACTGAGCGTTGCGGCCGCTGTTCGCGCGTCGGCTTGCGCCTCCGCGGCGGCGAGTCGACCATCCGCTTCGCTTCAATCGCTGACCCGCGACCGCCGCGGGCGGGCGGCTTCCTACCAGATGCCGTGTGGCGTGCCGGCTTCTTTGCCTTCATCGCTACTCCCCCTCAACTCGTTGCAATGCGCGCAGGCGAACCGGGGCGCTTCGCGGATTACGTTCGATGTCGTCGGAACTTGCTCGTTCGGCGCCCCGGGTCAGTGCGACAAACTCAGGACCGTGCCCTGGCAGTTCGACCGGCAGGCCCGATGGCGTTCGGGACGCGGTCGCAGTGGCGAACTGAGTCTTGACGATTCGGTCCTCCAAAGATTGATACGCCATGACGACGATTCGGCCGCCCGGGCGCAGGGCCGCCAAGGCCTCGGGTAACGCCCTGCTCAGCGACTCCAACTCGGCGTTGACCGCGATGCGCAGTGCCTGGAAGGTCCGCTTCGCCGGGTGCCCGCCGGTCCGGCGCGCCGGTGCGGGTATGGCCCGGTAGAGCAGTTCGACCAACTCGCCGGTCGTTGAGAATGGAAGGGTGGCGCGGCGCGCCACGATGTGTGTGGCGATGCGGCTGGCGAATCGCTCTTCGCCGAACTCGCGGAGAATACGTGTCAGCGCCCGCTTGTCGAGAGTGTTCAATATCTCCGCCGCCGTCAGGTCCGGCTCAGTGCCCGCGCCTTCCGCGGTGTCCATTCGCATGTCCAGTGGCGCATCGATCGAGTAGGAGAAGCCGCGTTCCGGACGGTCGAGCTGCATCGAGGACGCACCGAGGTCGAAGAGGATCCCGTCGATGCCGCCGTCACCGGCCACCGCGTCGGTGACACCGGCTAAACCGTCATAGCGGGTGTGCACAAGGGTGATGCGATCGGCGAACGGAGCCAGACGCTCACCGGTGATCCGCAGCGCATCGGTGTCACGGTCCAGGCCAATTAATCGGAGGCCGGTGAACTGGGTGAGGAACCGATGGGCGTGGCCGCCGGCGCCGAGGGTAGCGTCCAGCAGCGTGGCACCTGTGCCATCTGAGCCACGCCTGGTCAGCGCCGGTGCTAGCAACTCAACGCACCGCTCCAACAGGACCGGGATATGGGGCTCGTCGTCCACCATCGCAGCACCCCGAGTGATTGTGGCGGCCGCTGCAGTGAGGTCCCTGCCCGAGTGTCCGAACCTGACGTCGGGGAAGTACGTCAGGGTCGGTTCGGGCAGAGGCCACACTGCACGGGCCTGCGGGCCAGTGGCCAGATCAAAGAATGTCGCCGAGTGCTTCATCGCTGGCCGCGGAGAAGTTCTCTTCGTGAAGCTCCTGGTAGTCCTGCCAAGCCTGTGCGTCCCAGATCTCCAGGAACCCGATCGAACCTGTCACCACACACTCTTTGGTCAGGTTGGCGTAACGGCGATGCTCGGCAGAGAGTGTGATGCGCCCCTGGGTATCCAAGTACTGCTCGTCGGTGCTTGCCGCCAAGCTGCGCAGATAGGCGCGGGCCTCCGGGATTCCACGTTTGGCCTTGCCCGAGAAATCGGCAACCATCGCCTCGAACTCTGCTCTCGGGTGGACAGCCAGGCTGTGATCTTGACTCTTGGTGACCATCAACCCCCCTGCCAGCGTGTCGCGAAACTTGGCGGGCAACGTCAGTCGCCCCTTGTCGTCGAGTTTTGGCGTGTAGGTGCCGAAGAACATTCCGCCACCTCGCTATACCTGCCCTCGCACGGAACCTCCGGTCGCTCCGTTGTCCGCCACTTTACCCCACAATCCCCCACAATGCTCCATATATAGGGTGGCGTTTCTCCCCTACCCCCACCCGCGGGACTCGACGCGCTCAATCCAGGTACGCCGGCGCCGCGTCAAAGACGAAAAAGAGCCAGACAATGCCAGCTCAACGTCACAATGTGCATTCTCAGCGGTCGGTTTGGCGACGGTGGGGCACGGTGGGGCAAGAAAGAGGGGCAGCCCCGCGGGACTGCCCCTGATGTGGAGAACCGATTACTCGTCAAAGCGGCGGCGGAAGCGATCCTCCATGCGACCGGTGAACGAGCTACCCGCGCCCTTGACCCGCTTCTGTCGGACAGCGCCAGACTCAGCCGGAGTGTCACGATTCCCGCTGCCCCTGGGGTCGGTGATCGCAAACACCACGCCACCGAACATGACGATGAAGCCGACCACGGACAGAATCGGGAAAGTGCCGATCATCGTGGCCTTGAACGCTACGCCGGAAACCAGCATCGCCAGCCCGGACACGAACAACGCAGCGCCCTGCAACCGGCGCCGAGTCGAGGGCGCGCGCAGACTGCCGCCACGAACACTGGATGCGAACTTGGGGTCCTCGGCGTAGAGCGCGCTCTCGATCTGGTCAAGCATGCGCTGCTCATGTTCAGAGAGTGGCATTCGTCCCTCCCTCTTGCCTTGGTGCATTGCGGTCGTACAAAGTCAGAGTGTCCGCGTCTCGGACACTTAGCAGTAATGATACGAGCTCGATCTGCGCCGTACCACCCAGTTCCACACACGATTCTATGACGAACACCATCACCGGGTACCAGCAGCTCACCTAACCGGCACCCACCCGAAGCTTCAGCGGATAATAGATATCGGCCACTCGAACCATCCACCGGGAGGAACAGATCCTTGGCGACGACTCTCATCGATCTGTCGCCCAGTGATATGACGCACCGACTCAGCGAAGCGCTGGGAGTGTACGTAGATGCCATGCACTACCCGCGGGGCACGGAGGATCAGCGTGCGTCGATGTGGCTCGAACACACCCGTAGGCGCGGCTGGAAGGCCGTCGCCGCCCTCGACGTCACTGCCGGAACCCACGGAACCGCAGGTCCCATGCTCGGTGTCGCCTACGGCTACTGCGGTGCGCCAAACCAGTGGTGGCAGCAGCAAGTAGTCGCCGGACTCCGTCGAAGCGGCGCTGCTCACGCACACATCTCGGAGCTAATGGACAACTATTTCGAGCTGACCGAGCTGCACATCCACCCACGTGCCCAGGGTCGCGGGCTCGGTGAGGCGCTGGTCCGCCGGCTACTCGACAACCGCAGAGAGTGCCACGTCCTGCTGTCCACGCCGGAAATCAACGGAGAAGCCAACCGCGCATGGCGACTATACCGCCGACTCGGCTTCATCGACATAATTCGCAGCTACCGCTTCGCGGGCGATTCCCGGACATTCGCGATCCTGGGTCGCTCACTCCCCCTGGGGTAGCGCATCTGGCACGATGACCTGGTGTCGACCCGTCACCGCACCGGCAAGCGTGTTCTCACCCTGGTTTTGTTGCTGTTGATCGTCGCTCCTTCACTGATCGGCTGTGTGCGGGTCAGGGCGTCGATCACCGTGTCGCCCGATGACCGGGTGTCGGGACAGATCGTTGCCGCGGCAATTGCCCGCGACGCCGACGACAAAGGTCCGCAACTACTCAACAACCTGCCGTTCGCGCAGAAGGTCGCAGTTTCGGAATACAGCCGTGACGATT
>DAOUYK010000315.1 GCA_030666145.1 Mycolicibacterium sp.
GACAAGGGAAAACGCTATAACAGCGACCTACTCGAAGCTATCGAGCTGGGTTTCCTGCTGGAACTCGCCGAGGTCACCGTGGTGGGGGCGCTGAACCGCAAGGAATCCCGCGGCGGGCACGCCCGCGAGGACTACCCCAACCGCGACGATACGAACTACATGCGGCACACGATGGCCTACAAGGTCCTCGAGGGCAGGAACGAAGCGACCGGGGAATCCCCCGGCACGACGAATCTGCTGTCCGATATTCGATTGGGCTACAAGCCTGTGGTCCAGACTCGGTATGAGCCGATGGAACGGAAGTACTGATAATGACCGACGAGCGTTCGCACGGCCAGGGGAAGAGACATGGTGACGGCCACTGAGGTCCAGACGAACGAGCCCGAGCTGCCACCGGTGCCCGAGGGCTCGGTGATGGTGACGGTGAAGATCGCGCGGTTCAATCCGGAGGACCCTGGCGCTCACACGGATTCGGGCGGCTGGCAGAGCTTCCGGGTACCGTGTCTACCGTCCGACCGGCTGCTCAACCTGCTGCATTACGTCAAGTGGTACCTGGACGGAACCTTGACGTTCCGGCGGTCCTGCGCCCACGGCGTCTGCGGATCGGACGCGATGCGCATCAACGGCGTCAATCGCCTGGCCTGCAAGGTGCTTATGCGCGACCTGCTGCCCAAGAAGGCGGGTACACCGCTCACCGTCACGATCGAGCCGATCCGCGGACTGCCGGTGGAGAAGGATCTGGTCGTGGACATGGAGCCGTTCTTCGACGCGTTCCGTGCCATCAAGCCCTACTTGATCACCTCGGGCAATCAGCCGACCCGCGAGCGGATACAGAGCCAGACCGACCGGGCGCGCTACGACGACACCACCAAGTGCATCCTGTGCGCGTGCTGCACCACCAGCTGCCCGGTGTACTGGAATGACGGGTCGTACTTCGGTCCGGCAGCCATCGTCAACGCCCACCGGTTCATCTTTGACAGCCGGGACGAGGGGGCTGCTGAGCGGCTCGACATCCTCAACGACATCGACGGGGTTTGGCGCTGCCGCACCACCTTCAACTGCACGGATGCCTGCCCGCGCGGCATCGAGGTGACCAAGGCCATCCAGGAGGTCAAACGGGCGCTGATGTTCGCACGTTAGGTTCACCGCCGAGCGTTAACATCGTCGGGTGCCCGATGACACCCGCCTGCCGCGCAGAGGGATACGCGTGGCCCGGCCGAGCGTCTTCATCGTTGCGCTGTTCTACATCGCCTCGTTGCTTGGGTACTGGTGGATCAGCAGCTCGTCGGAGCATTTGAAACCGTTGGACTCCCACCCGGCGGATATCCCGGTGGTCTCCATTCAAATGAACACCATCCACACCGGCGCCAACAAGCTGGAGACCATCATCTGGCTCATACCACCGGAGCGCTACGTCGACGATCGGCTCGGTGTGCTCAATACAGACATCGTCGTGCGCCTGTACCCGTGGACCGATGTCGGCGCGATCACTTTCGAAGAGGGCCAGACCCCAGCAAGCACTATTGCCACGATCACCGTGGACGGCGATCCCAACCGCTGGCCATTCGACACCTACCGCACAAAACCGATCAGTGCCGACGTGATCATCGGGTCCGGCGATTCCCGTTTCGTGGAGCCCGCCGAGATCCGCTTCAGCGGCGGTATCGAGGGCTGGGACATCCACATCGACACAGCCGGTTTGCAAACCGCAGAGTTGATGGTTGCGCTGCACCGTAACCGCGGGACGTTGGCGTTCGACCTCGGCGTCATCCTGGTGCTGATCGCCTTGCCCATACTGGCGATGTTCGTGGCTGTGGAGACCGTGACGGGCAAGCGGAAGTTCGTGCCACCGTTCGCGGCCTGGCTGGCCGCCCTGCTGTTCGCCGTCGTGCCGCTGCGCCGCTTCCTGCCCGGCGCACCGCCACCGGGGGCCTGGATCGATCAGGCGATTGTGTTGTGGGTGCTTATCGCGCTGGTGTCGGCGATGGTGATCTACATTGTCGCCTGGTACCGCTTCACCGAATGACCACCGGCCCGCAACAGTCATCCCTCAACGCAACCGTGGCCCTGTTGGTGAAATACAAAACCACCAAGCAGACGTTCGACGACGATGCGAGCGAGCGGCGGCTGCGCGGCGGAGATGGCATTTCAGCCGATAACAATCGACGAGTAACTGCCTGCTGGAATGCCGCTTCGGCGAGACTGGGGACGTGCCGAAGCCGCCGATTGACCCGGTCCGGTGGCAAGCGCCGCCTATCGACCCGCTGCCTGAGTTCCCCAGCGCCGAGATCACGCTGGTCCCAGTGCTCGGCGGTGAGCCAGAAGATGTAGTCGTCGACGCCGACGGATGCCTCTGGATGGGCGCGCTCGACGGCAGCATCGTCGCACTACGACCCGACGGCGGCAAACCGCAGATTGTCGGGAACACCGGCGGCCGCCCACTCGGATTGACCTTCGCCCGCGATGGTCGGCTACTGGTGTGCGACAGCCCCCGCGGGCTGCTCGCAATGGACACCCACACCGGTATGTTCGAGACGCTAGTCGACACCGTGCACAACCGAAAGCTGCAGTTTTGCTCCAATGTCGCCGAAACATCGGACGGCACAGTGTATTTCACCGAATCAACCAGTGCGTTCACCGTCGCCAACTACCTCGGTGCGATCCTGGAGGCCCGCGGTCGCGGCAATCTCTACCGGCTGGACTCACACGGAACCGCCACGCCGGTTCTCGATGACCTGTACTTCGCCAACGGCGTCACGCCCACCGCAGATGGCTCCGCGCTGGTGATTGCCGAGTCACAGCGGCGTTGCTTGTCGAAGTACTGGCTGACCGGTCCGCATGCGGGTGCGCTTACGCCGCTGGCCGAGAACCTGCCCGCGATGCCGGACAACTTATCCACCGGAGCCGACGGTCGGATCTGGTGTGCGATGGTCACGCCGGCCAACCCAGTCGCCGATCGGCTCGCCGCGGGTCCGCCGCTGCTGAGAAAGATGGTGTGGCGCCTGCCTGCGCCGCTGCAGCCGAAACCGGAGGCGGTGGTGTGGGTGGTTGCGTTCGACCCCGACAGCGGTGACGCCGTCGCCGGCCTACGTACCACGCACCCGTCATTCAGCATGGTGACCGGCCTGGTGGAGGCAGACGGCCGCCTGTGGATGGGCAGTATTGGTGCGCCCTACCTCGGGTGCGTGAACCTCGACGCGACCTCGCTCTGAGCATCTCCAAAGGACGGGTTTCTACTGAA
>DAOUYK010000314.1 GCA_030666145.1 Mycolicibacterium sp.
CAGCCACCTGAACACTGCGATCAGAGGATCGGGTTTGGGCCTCGTGTTGTTCGGCAACTTCGGAATCAGTTGGCTACGCTCGCCGGGTGCCCGAGATGTGGTCCCGGCGGAATTTCCTCGCAATGACGGCCGGTGCCGCAACATTGGCCACCGCGTGCGGATCAGACAAACCCGGCACCGTCGCCGACGACGGGTCGGTGACCGTTAAGCATGCCTTCGGTGACACGCGGATCCCCGCACCGCCGACGCGAGTCGTCAGTGCCGGGCTGACCTCCGCCGACGATTTGTTGGCCCTGGGCGTCGTGCCGATCGCGGTGACGGACTGGTTCGGCAGCGAACCGTTCGGTGTGTGGCCATGGGCGCTGCCCCGGCTCGGTGGCGCACAGCCCGTGGTGTTGAGCCTCGCCGACGGCATCCAGGTCGACCAAATCGCCTCTCTAGCACCCGACCTGATCGTGGCAACGGACGCCGGGCTCGACGAGGACACCTACACCCGACTCTCGGCCGTCGCGCCAACCGTGGCGCAATCCGGCCGCGATGCGTTCTTCGAACCGTGGTGGGATCAAGCCACCACGATCGGACAGGCCGTGTTCCGCCACGGCGACATGCAGAAGCTGATCGCCGATGTCCGGGCGAAGTTCACTACGGTGAAGGAAGCCAGGCCGGAGTTCACCGATACGAGGGCGCTGTTGCTCGGTGGCACGTTCTACCGCGACGCCGCGCAAATCCGCAGCCCAAGCTGGCGGCAGAAATTCCTCAACCAGATGGGCCTGTCGGTAGCAGAAAACCAAGAGTCGCTGATCCCGCGGGATCGCCTGGCCGCTGTCCTCGACTCCGCCGAGGTGCTCATCTGGACCACTGAGAGCGAGGAGGAGCAGGCCGCCCTGCTGGCCGACCGCACCGTTGCAGCTATGTCCGCAACGGCTAAGGAACGCAATGTTTTCACCGGCAAAGAGCTCGCCGGGGCTATCGCCTACGCCTCGACGCTGTCCTATCCGGTGGTCGCCGAGAAGCTGCCGCCGATGATCGCCGCGGTGCTGGGCTGATCTAATGTCCGAGTGACCAACGATCTGACCGCCGACACGGAGAACCACGCCGCCTTTGCGCGAGTGGGATCGGCCTATTATCCGGTCCTCGTCGCCGTGTTCACCGCCCTGGTGGTCATCTCCAACCTCACAGCGACCAAGGGAGTCGCGTTCGGACCGATCATCACCGACGGTGGGTTCATCGTTTTCCCACTGACGTACGTGATCGGCGATGTGCTCGCGGAGGTATACGGCTTCAAGGCCGCGCGCCGGGCGATATTTACCGGATTTGCGATGAACATCCTTGCCGCGGCGGCCCTCTGGGTCACCGTCTATCTGCCTGCCGCCGACTTCTATGAAAACCAGGAGCACTTCCAGAACATTGCGGGTGCCTACACCGGGTTGATTGTGGCGGGCCTGGCGGGTTTCGTCGTCGGCCAGACCCTCAACGCCTGGGCGCTAGTGCTGATCAAGGAGAACACCAAGGAGAAGCACCTGTGGGCCCGGCTTATAGGGTCGACGCTCGTTGGGCAACTGGGTGACACCGTGGTGTTCTGCGCGATCGCAGCCAGCGTTATTGGCATCAACAGCTTCGGCGATTTCGTCACCTACACCGCGCTGGGATGGCTGTACAAGAGCGCTGTCGAGGTCGCCCTGCTGCCGATCACCTACCGAGTAATCGGCTACATCAAGCGCCGTGAACCGACCTATCAGCCCACGGCGTGAGGCAGCGCCGTCGAACGGTTTCTCCTAGCAGCAGCTTCCACCGCCATTCGACGGTAGCGTTGGTAGACAAATACGCCAGCGGATGTGATGGAAGCTATGCATGCGGACGGCCCGAGTAGCGTTCTCGACTACGGCGATCGCGCGCTTCTCCTTGAGTTAGACAGCACTGCCATGGTTCTGGCGTGGGCCGACGCGCTGCGAGCGGCCGACCTGTTGGGCGTCATGGACATCGTCCCAGCCGCTCGAACCATTCTGTTGAAGCTGGCGGGACCCCGGTATCAGGAACCCACCCGGCGGCGCCTGAGCACGCTGCGGCTGAGCAAGGAAGCAGTCACCGAATCAGTCGAGCGCACTGAGATCGTCATCGCCGTCGCCTATGACGGCGCCGACCTCGCAGAGGTGGCGCGGTTGACTGGACTGACTCAGGACGGGGTTGTCGCAGCGCACACCGGACGACCCTGGCGGGTCGGATTCAGTGGCTTTGCACCGGGTTTCGCCTATCTGGTGGGCGGTGACGAGCAACTCGCCGTGCCCAGGAGATCAGACCCGCGCACAATGGTGCCCGCCGGATCCGTTGGGCTCGCAGGTCAATTCAGCGGCATCTATCCCCGCGAATCACCGGGCGGCTGGCAGCTCATCGGGCGCACCACCGCGGTGCTGTGGGATATCGAGCGGGACAACCCCGCCCTGCTGACTCCCGGAGCGTGGGTCCGCTTCCAGTCGGTCGACAAGTGACCGTGACGATGGAGATTCTGCAGACGGGCCCGCTTGCCCTGATCGAAGACCTGGGCCGGCCAGGGTTATCCCACTTGGGAGTCGGTCGCTCCGGCGCGGCCGACCGGCGTTCGCACGCGCTGGCCAACCGGCTCGTCGCCAACCCTGCGGATCGGGCGACCGTCGAGGTGACGCTGGGTGGTTTGACCGCCAGGGTGCACGGCGGGGACATGGGAATCGCAGTGACGGGCGCCGACGTCGACCCCGCAGTGAACGGAGTTCCGTTAGGTACCAACAGTATTCACTATGTGCGCGACGGCGATGTGATTTCACTGGGGGCACCTCGGACAGGATTGCGCTCGTATCTGGCGGTACGCGGCGGCTTCGATCTGACGCCAGTGCTGGGCTCACGAAGCTACGACGTGATGTCCGCGATCGGCCCTCCGCCGCTGAAGCGAGGCGATGTGCTGCCAGTCGGCGATCACAGCGACATTTTCCCCGAGCTGGACCAAGCGCCGGTGGCTCCCATCGTCGACGACGTGCTCGCGCTCAGGGTGGTGCCGGGACCACGTGAGGACTGGTTCGTCGACCCCGAGGTCCTGGTGCACACCAACTGGCAAGTGACCAACCGCAGCGACCGCGTTGGCATGCGCCTGGCCGGGTTGCCACTGGAGTACCGCAACTCCGAACGCCAGCTCCCCAGTGAGGGAGCGACCCGGGGGGCGATCCAGGTTCCGCCGAACGGATTTCCGGTGATCCTGGGTCCGGACCATCCGGTGACCGGCGGCTACCCGGTGGTCGGTGTGGTCATCGAC
>DAOUYK010000203.1 GCA_030666145.1 Mycolicibacterium sp.
GAACCCAACGTCATGGTGACTTCGGTTCCGTGGCAACTGTCTTCGTCGGAACGGTTGAAGAAGTTGGAGCCACAGTCGGCTCCCGGGGACGCGCGCAGAGGATTCCTCGAATGACGAGGGTGACCCCGCCCGTCGAACTCATGCTGACCACCGGCGCGGCGGCCAACGGGGGCAGCTGCGTGGCGCGCCACGCGGGCCGGGGGGTGTTCGTGCGGTACGCGCTGCCCGCAGAGACGGTCCGGGTCCGAACACCAGGTGGCGCCGGCCGGCGCGGGTCCTACTGGAATGCCGAGGTCATCGAGGTGCTCGAGCCCGCGGCCGACCGAGTGGACTCACTGTGTGCGATCGCCGGGGTGGACGGGGCGGGCTGCTGTGACCTTGCCTTCGTCGAACCAGCCGCCGCGCGGCGGCTCAAGGGTGCGGTGGTGGCAAATCAGCTGTCCCGCCTTGGCGGATACCGGTGGCGCGATGAACAGGACGCCACCGCTCGTCCAGTAGGCGAGCTGGGTGCGCAGGGATGGCGCACCCGGGTGAGGCTGGACACCGCAGCAGACGGCCGCGCCGGTTTTCACCGATACCACAGTTCAGAGCTGGTGCACCGGCTGGAATGTGCCCAACTGCCCGCCGGCATGCTCGCCGGTGTCGCCGACCGGCAATGGCCCTCGGGCTCGCACGTTCACGTGGCGATCGACGACGACGGCGATCGCCACATAGTGGTGGCGGGGACCCGCGGCGGTGGCCACAAGGCCACCTCCACCGGTGGGGGGCGTCGGATAACCGTGGCAGAAGGTACCTACGAGGCAGTCCAGCGTGTTGACCAGCGGAGCTGGCAGGTGCCGGTGACGGCGTTCTGGCAGGCACATCGCGATGCGCCAACGCTGTACAGCTCGCTCGTCGCCGAGTGGGCTCAGCTCGAACCGGGCATGACAGCCTGGGACCTCTACGGCGGGGTCGGCGTATTCGCCGCGGCCCTGGCCCAAGCCGTCGGCGACATCGGCCACGTGATTACCGTCGATACATTGCGGGGCGCATCCCGCTCGGCGCGTGCCGCGCTGGCCGACCTCGGCTGCGTCTCGGTACGGACCGATTCTGTGCGGCTTGCGTTGGCCGGGCAGCGGCGCGGTGCTGACGTCGCCGTTCTGGACCCGCCTCGTGCCGGGGCCGGCCGTGAGGTGATTGACTTGCTCGCGGCCGCAGGCGTGCCGCGCATCGTCCACATCGGTTGTGAACCAGCCTCTTTCGCGCGTGACATCGGGCTCTACCGTGGCCACGGCTACACGGTGGAGCGGCTGGAAGTATTCGACTCTTTCCCGTTGACCCACCACGTTGAATGTATAGCGGCACTGCACCGATAATCGGCACAACTCAAGGGTCTGGCATAGCATGTCGGGCGGGTGTGCCGGGAAGTCTGGTCGGCGGGCATTCGTTGACGTGAACTAGAGGCAGGCTGTGACATCTAACCCCGGCGGGCGACGTATCCGCTCTGTGCTCTTCTCGCGCGGCTCGTGGGCGGAGACCAGCAGGATCACCGAGATCCTGCGCACAGAGACCGTCGGCGGGTTGATCCTGCTGGTCGCCGCGGGAGCGGCATTGATCTGGGCGAACTCCCCGTGGGCGCCAAGCTACTTCGCGCTGCGGGACCTCAAGATCGGCGGGGAGCCGTTCGGCCTACACCTGTGTCTCACCCTGGGTGCTTGGGCCGGCGACGGGCTGTTGGCGATCTTCTTCTTCGTCGTGGGGCTGGAACTCAAGCGCGAATTCGTTGCCGGAGACCTGCGGAGCCCAAGTCGCGCTGCGCTGCCGATAGCCGCCGCGGTGGGCGGGATGGTAGTGCCGGCACTGATCTTCGTCCTGGTGAATATCAGGACCGGGGATGGGGCGCTGCGCGGCTGGGCGATCCCGACGGCGACCGACATCGCGTTCGCGGTAGCCGTGCTCGCGGTCATCTCGACCCACCTGCCTGCGGCCCTGCGGACGTTCCTGCTGACCCTGGCCGTAGTCGACGACCTGCTGGCGATCACTGTTATCGCGGTCTTCTACACCGACGACATCAAATTGACTGCCCTAGCGTTGACGGTTGTGCCGCTGGCTGCGTTCGCGCTGTGCGTGCAGCGCGGTGTGCAGTCCTGGTGGTTGCTGATCCCGCTTGCAGTCGCCACCTGGGTACTGCTGCACGAGTCTGGCGTGCACGCCACGGTGGCCGGCGTACTACTCGGATTTATGGTCCCGGTGCGCCGTTCGGCGACGCGTCACGGGGGCGAGGTCGACCAGGATGCTCGAGTGGGAATGGCTGAGCACTTTGAGCACGTCATACGCCCGATCTCAGCCGGAATCGCAATCCCGGTATTCGCTTTCTTCGCCGCTGGTGTGGGCTTTGGCGGCCTCAGCGGACTCGCCAATGCGCTCAGCGACCCGGTTGCGCTCGGCATCGTGCTCGGACTGGTTCTGGGTAAACCCGTGGGGATCCTCTTGACCACACGATTTATGGCCGCCGCGACCCGCGCGACGCTGGATCCGTCTCTGCGCTGGGTGGACGTTCTTGGCGTGTCCATGCTTGCCGGGATCGGGTTCACTGTGTCGCTGCTGATCGGCGATTTGGCCTATGGACTGGGCACCAACCGTGACGAATTGGTCAAGGTCGGCGTGTTGGCGGGTTCCCTGTTGGCAGCGACGTTAGCGGCCGGCGTGCTGCTCAGCAGGAATGCCGCCTACCGACGGATTCGCGCTGTCGAGACCAGAGACACCGACTCTGACGGAGTGCCCGACATCTACCAATCTGGACAAGACTGAGGCGCTGGCCGTGCGTAGACTTATGGGATGCTCGAACAGATCCGCGGCCCTGCAGATCTGCAGCACCTGACGCAGGCGCAGCTTCACGAGTTGGCCTGCGAGATCCGCAACTTGCTGATCTACAAAGTCGCTGCGACTGGTGGGCACCTGGGGCCTAACCTCGGCGTGGTGGAGTTGACTTTGGCGCTTCACCGCGTCTTCGATTCGCCTCACGACCCGATCCTCTTCGACACCGGTCACCAGGCATATGTGCACAAGATGCTCACCGGACGCAGCCAGGACTTCGATACGCTTCGAAAAAAGGACGGCTTGTCGGGTTACCCCTCTCGGTCCGAGAGCGAACATGACTGGGTCGAGTCCAGTCATGCCAGCTCCTCGCTGTCCTACGCCGATGGGTTGGCGAAAGCTTTCGAACTCAGTGGTCACCGCAATCGGCACGTCGTCGCCGTCGTTGGTGATGGTGCGCTGACTGGTGGCATGTGTTGGGAAGCGTTGAATAACATCGCCGCCTCGTCTCGGCCGGTGGTGATTGTCGTCAACGACAACGGCCGTAGCTATGCGCCTACGATTGGCGGCTTCGCCGAACACCTGGCGGGCCTGCGGCTGCAGCCGGGATACGAGCGGATGCTCGAGGAAGGCCGCAAGGCGATGCGGGGATTGCCGGTCATCGGTGAGTTCTGCTACCAGTGCGTGCACAGCATCAAGGCCGGCGTCAAGGACGCGTTGTCTCCGCAGGTGATGTTCACCGATCTGGGGCTCAAGTACGTCGGCCCCATCGACGGTCATGACGAGCACGCTGTGGAGAGTGCGCTGCGCCACGCCCGCGGTTTCAACGCTCCTGTTGTTGTGCATGTCGTCACGCGCAAGGGAATGGGCTATCCGCCTGCTGAAAACGACAAGGACGACCAGATGCACGCCTGCGGCGTCATCGACCCGGGGACGGGTCTGGCCACTTCGATGTCGGGCCCCGGCTGGACGTCGGTGTTCTCCGAGGCCCTGATCGAGCTGGCCGCCAGGCGGCGCGATGTCGTGGCTATCACCGCCGCAATGCCGGGGCCGACTGGGCTCAGTGCCTTCCGGAAGAGGTTTCCAGACAGATTCTTCGACGTCGGCATTGCCGAGCAGCACGCCGTGACCTCGGCGGCTGGTTTGGCGATGGGCGGCATGCATCCGGTGGTTGCCGTCTATTCGACGTTCCTCAACCGCGCGTTCGACCAGATCATGATGGATGTCGCGCTGCACAAGCTGCCGGTGACGATGGTCCTGGACCGGTCCGGGGTCACCGGCCCCGACGGCGCGAGCCACAACGGCATGTGGGACCTGTCGATCCTGGGAGTGATACCCGGCATGCGGGTGGCGGCACCGCGCGACGGTGCCAGGTTGCGGGAGGAGCTCGGCGAGGCGCTCGAGGTCAACGACGGCCCCACCGCGGTTCGCTTTCCCAAAGGCGATGTGGGCGAGGATACCCCGGCGATCGAGCGGCGTGGCGGCGTCGATGTGCTCGCGGTTCCGACTGCTGGGCTGTCGGCGGATGCACTTGTCATCACGGTGGGACCGTTCGCGAAGATGGCCCTTGCCGCCGCTCAGCGGCTACGCGACCAGGACATCGGCGTGACGGTCGTCGACCCGCGCTGGGTATTGCCCGTTCCTGAGGAGGTCGTGGCCCTGGCGGCCGGACACAAGCTGGTCGTGACGGTCGAGGACAACGGTGTCCATGGTGGGGTTGGCGCGGCGGTCTCTGGTGCTCTGCGGCGCGCCGGGTTGGACATGCCATGCCGGGACGCAGCGCTGCCCCAGCAGTTCTTCGCGCATGCGTCGCGCGCCGAGGTACTCGACTCCGTCGGACTCACCGAGCGCAACCTCGCTCTCCAGATCACCGGGTGGGTGGCCGCGTTGGGCGCATCGGCGACCGAGCATGCCATCAGCGAACACCTCGACTGAGCGTCGAGGCCGCCCGGCTAGACGCTATGGCGGCTTCTGTACGTAGTTGGTGGCGGCAGGCGCGGACAGCGCGTCGGTGAGTACCGGCACCGTGAGCTCGCGCTGCCACTGCCGCGCCGTGGAATCTTGCAGAAACTCTTCGACCGCGGCCGCAGTGTCGTCGACCGGTTCCCAGTCCCAACAGAGCCGCCGCACGGTCTCTGGAGACAGCAGGTTTTCCGTAGGCACCGAAACTCGTTGTGCAAGTTCAGACAATCCCGACCTCGCGGCCTCCAGTCGCACCGCGGCCTCCGGTTTGCGCCGCGTCCACCGGGACGCGGGGGGCGGGCCGGTGGACGGCTCCGAAGGGCTGGGGGGATCGGCGGTCGCGCGGGCGCGGGCCAGTGCGTCCAACCATACTTGGGCGCTCCGTCGCTGCTTGGCTCCGCCGAACACCGGCAATTCGGTGAGCTTCTCGGCGTTGTCGGGGTTCGTCGTCGCGGCGTTGATGATTGCGCTGTCGGGCAAGATGCGGCCCGGCGCGATGTCGCGACGTCGGGCAATCTCGTCGCGGGTGGTCCACAGTTCGCGCACCGCCGCAAGCGCCCGGGAATTGCGGACTTTGTGGATGCCTGAGGTGCGGCGCCAGCGATCGCGTCTGGTCGGTGCCCCCTCAAAGGTCCGCAGGAACTCGAATTCCTGTCTCACCCAATGGGTCTTGCCCTGCCCCTCCAGAGTCTCGGCGATTGCATCGCGCAGATCGCAGAGGACCTCGACGTCGAGTGCGGCGTAGTTCAGCCAGTCGTGGGGCAATGGACGCTTGGACCAGTCCGCGGCGCCATGGCCCTTCGTCAACTGCAGCCCAAGCAGTCGCTGAACCATCGCGGCTAGGTTGACCCGGTCGAAGTTGGCGAGCCGCCCAGCCAGTTCCGTGTCGTAGAGCGTGCTCGGGCGCAAGCCGAGCTCGGCCAGGCACGGTAGGTCCTGATCGGCGGCATGCAGCACCCACTCGTCGGTGGCCAGTACCTCAGCCAGTGGCGCCATGACTGCAACGGGGTCTCCACCGTGGCTGACCGGATCGAGTAAAACGGTGCCTGCGCCGGCCCGACGGATCTGTAAGAGGTATGCACGGTTGGAATAGCGGAAGCCCGACGCCCGCTCGGCGTCCACGGCGAACGGCCCGGAACCTGACCCCAAAAGGTCTGCAGCCCTGGCAATTTCGCTGCGGCTGGCCGACACCTCGGGCACTCCGTCCCGCGGCGCCAAAAGGGGCTCGGGCGCTCGAGCCTCGGGCTCGCCATCGCCGGACGCGTCAACTTCAGACTCTATTGTGGAAGCGACCGCCTCGCGTTCAGACATGTGGTTAGGCGCGGGTGCGGGAACTCAGATCGGTCACCCCGTCCGGCGGCAGACCGGCGGCGTGCTCGAGAACCTCGCAAAAGGCCTCGACGTGCGGTCCGAGCTCCAGTGTCGTCGCCGTCCAGGAGGCACGTAGCTCGAGCTGG
>DAOUYK010000313.1 GCA_030666145.1 Mycolicibacterium sp.
GGAGAACGCCCTCCACGCCGGCCAGGCGCTCTTCGAGGCAGTGGACGAGCTGATCCGCGAGATGCCCGAGGCACAACGGCCCAAGCTGGTGGTGTTCGGCGAGAGCCTGGGGTCGTTCGGCGGCGAGGCTCCATTCCTCGCGCTGAACAACCTCATCGCCCGTACCGACGGTGCCCTATTCAGCGGACCGACCTTCAACAACGTCATCTGGACCGACCTGACCCGCAATCGCGATCCCGGGTCACCGGAGTGGCTGCCGATCTACGACAACGGCGAGAACGTCCGATTCGTGGCCGAACCCCCTAACCTCCAACGCCCCGACGAACCGTGGGGTCAGCCGCGCGTTGTGTATCTGCAGCACGCATCGGATCCGATCGCATGGTGGAGTCCCAATCTACTGTTTGCCGAACCCGACTGGCTGCGTGAACCACGAGGCTACGACGTGTCGCCGAACACTATGTGGATTCCGATCGTCACTTTCCTGCAGGTCTCTGCCGACATGGCGGTGGCGGTGAACGTCCCCGACGGCCACGGCCACGTCTACGTCAAGGACGTCGCCAACGCCTGGGCAGCGGTCATGTCCCCGCCGGGATGGACGCAGGAGAAGACCGAGAAATTGCGTCCGTTGCTACGGAGCGACGAGAACTCTTAGCCCGCGCGCCTACGGTTCCGCAACGAGCACGGGGGTGTCCTTGCGCAGGGTTTCACCGCGGAAGAATGCCGGCTGGCGTGCCCGCATGATCAACATGAACGCCACGCCGATCAGAATGAGACCAAGGCCCAAGACGAGGACCAGGCCGACGCCGCCGATGCTGGCACCACTGCCATAGTCGGGAGATGCGCTGTCGCGCAAGGTGATCACGAACACCGTGAGCAGGCCCAGCCCACCGAGTAACGGAAATAGCAGCTTGAAGATGAAGCTGGCTGCGCTGGCGAACAACTCGTGGCGGAAGAACCAGATACATCCGAAAGCGGTAAGACCGTAATAGAAGCAGATCATGATCCCCAGTGAGTAGATCGTGTCGGTGAGCACGCTCTCACTGATGAATGTGAGCACCGAGTAGAACACCGCTGCCCCGAGGCCAGCGGCGACGGTCGCAAAGTGCGGTGTCATGAAGCGGGGATGGACAGTGGCGAATCGTTTCGGAAACGCCTTGTAAGTTCCCATCGCCAGCATCGTTCGCGACGTGGGTAGGAACGTGGTGATAAGGCTCGCGGCGCTCGATGCCAGCACCGCCAGAAACAGCAACAGATGCAGCGGCTCGCCCAGGACCGGCTCGGACAGAGCTCCGAAAACGTTTTCGTCGACTTCCGCGCTGCCCAGGCCGAGGCCCTCGGTTCCTACCCCTGCGTACATCTGGGTGGCTACGGCCACCAACAAGTACGTCAGCAGGATTGAAACCACACAGAGAAGCGCCGCGCGCCCGGGTGTGCGATCGGAGTCCCGGGATTCTTCGTTCACAGTCAAGGCGGTATCCCAGCCCCAGAACGCGAAGATCGAACCGGACAGGCCGGCGATGAAGGCCGACATCGTCAGCCCGACCGGGCTGAACCAATCGAAGCTGAAAGGGATGCCGGTTTCCGATGAGCCTGACTTCGCGATCGCGATCACCGCGAAAGTCACCAGAACCACCATCTGGAAGCCGACCAGAACGAACTGCACGCGTTCTGTGGTGGTGATCCCACGATAGGCGATCGTGGTTGCCACCACCAAGAAGGCCAGACAAGTCAGGACATTGATCACCGGGTTCTGCCAGATCGTGGCGAGGTTGTCGCTTCCCACCAAATCGCCAACGAACTGATAGAAGAACTGAACCGCGACCCCGGCGAGGTTGGACAACACGATCACCGTGGCCATTACCGCAGCCCAGCCGCCGATCCAGCCGATGTAGGGACCAAAAGCCTTCGTGGTCCAGGTGAACGACGTCCCGCAGTCAGGTGCCACTTTGTTGAGTTCGCGGTATGCGTAGGCGGCGAAAAACATCGGTAGGAAACCAGCGATGATGACCACGACCATCTTCGACCCGGCTTCGGCGACCAGAATGCCGATCGTCGCGGTCAGCACGTAAGCCGGTGCCACCGACGAAATCCCCAGAACGGTGCCGCCCAGCAGGCCGACCGCGTTCCGCGACAGGCCCTTTTCCTCTAGGTCGGCTTCGGCAAGGTGGCTCGGGTCGTGTGCCTCAATCTGCATGAGACCTCGTTCCGGCCGTAGGTAAGCTCAGACTAAAGCCCGGGTGGGCGGTCTGCGGGCCGATCGCACGGCCTGTGCCCAAAGACGCCGCTCAGCTGCAATGGCGGACCCCAGGAGCGGCGGCCAGAGAATCGGTGCCTAGATTGACGGTATGCGCAGGCACTCGCGTAGCACCCTCAGCGCCACTGGGGCGGCTCTGGTAATCCTGTCCGGCTGCTCGTCGACCACCGAGCCGAAACCGACTTCTGCCGCACCGTCCACCTCTTCGAGTAGCGGGGCGGTCATCTCCACCTCGGTGGTGCCCGCTGGTGTCGGGGTATCCCGCGACGGGGTGACGACGGCTGTGAGCGCGCCCGCGGAGTCCACCGAGGACGACTATTTCCAGGCCTGCCTAGCTGCGAGGACGTGGATGGATCAACGGGGCGGGGACCCGAAGACACAATTCGAGCCCTACTTGAAGACGGTCCAGAGCGGGGAGTCGTTCGGCCCGGCCACGTTCGGCAGGCCTTGGCCCGAGCTGTCCCCTGGGCAACAGTCCGCAGTCATCGTGGCCGTGCAGGGAGCGGTCGAAGGGTTATGCGGATAGCCGCCTGAAACAGGGCCAGCACGCCAGGCTTCCCCACAGCGGTCGGGGCCGGGTTGAGTGCAGTTATTCGCACCGACTCCTACGCACCGACTCCTCGAAGATGCAAACCCTGGCGGTCAGATATCTGAGCTAGGACACAGTTAGCCGCAAGTCGGGCATTGGAACCCGACGAAGGCGCAGAATGAGCTACATGCGGGTCGCACTGGCATTGGGTAGCGGTGGGGCGCGGGGCTACGCCCACATCGGCGTCATCAACGAACTGCGCGACCGTGGCTATGAGATCGTCGGCGTCGCCGGATCATCGATGGGCGCCCTGGTCGGCGGCCTCTGCGCGGCCGGTTCGCTCGACGAATTCACCACCTGGAGCACAACACTCACCCAGCGCGCGATGCTGCGTCTGCTGGACCCCTCGATCAGTGCGGCCGGCGTGTTCCGGGCCGGGAAGATCCTCGATGCGGTTCGCGACATCGTCGGGGATGCCACCATCGAAAGCCTGCCGATCCCATTCACCGCAGTGA